>NZ_JBVVQA010000052.1:0-27652 GCF_055811455.1 Mesorhizobium sp. WSM4845 | reverse complement strand
GGCGCGCCGCCCTCGTTGGTGAGGCGTATATAGTCGGCGCCCATCCAAAGTGTCAACAACCATTTCAATCTTTTTTGAATTTTTTGCGACGAAAGATTGCGGCGCCGATTTTCGGTAGCCGACTTCCGCGGCGGCATGGGGATAACAAAGCCGAACACCGCCACGGAGCCCTATTGCCGCCGCATTGCGGTTTGACACCAACGCCAACGAAGCTGGCGCAGCACCACTGGCGCGGCGCCTTACAAGAGACTGTAAGAGAGCCACTAAGAGAGAAGTATGACTGGGGATCTCGGCCGAAGCCAGCCGCTTCGTTGACTTCGCCCGCCGTGACAGGCAAATGTCATGGCCACAACAAAAGCGACAAGCCGTCCCGCCCGGGGAAGAAGCAGCCTTTCTGGATGCCAGATACGGAAAATGTCATAGCCGAACTCGGCAACGAGCCGCCGCTGATTGCGGACGGTCGCAGTGGCCCGCCCGACCGGCGCGAGGTTTCGGCGCGCTGGCTGTCGGGCACTTTTCTTACCGGCGTGACGTCGAGCGTGCTGATGGGTGTGGCGCTGTTCGCAGCCCTCGACGGCCGTCAGCAATTGGCGACGCCGCCCGAAATCGCCGAACTGATCAGCCTTGCGAGAGGCGACGATTCCGGCGAGATCGCCAAGACCACCAGGCTGGTGGCGCCGCGCCAGATCGCCAGGGCCAAGGACCGCCGGCGCATGGAAGTGCCGATGGTGACCAAGGTCGGCGACCGCGATGTCATCCACACCATGCCTTTCGTGCAGATCAAGATGGCGCTTGCCGCCGGGCACACGACCAGCCGCGCCTATCCGCCTTTCAATCCGATGCAGGTGTTTGGCGACGACCGCGACGGCAATGCCGGTCAGCCAGCGACCGCCGCCGCAGGCCAGATCTATGGCGCCAAGGTCGAAAGCGAGTTGAGCCTGAAAACGGTCGATTTCCCAATCGAGACGGCAGCGTTCGACGAAAAGAGTGACTTGTCCGCCGACGAGGTGGAAAAGGTGGTGCGCGAGGCCGGCACGGGTCTGAGCGACGGCGCCGTGCAGGTCGCGTCGCTGCATTATGTCGACCCGCAGCGATTCGGCGATGCATTCGCCGAGAGCATGGCCGGCTCCTACGACGTCAGGATCGTTCCGGAAAACGTCTCGGTGTCGCCGCGTGCTGCCCCCGACGATCAGGCGCCGGCCTTCGCCGAGGAGATCATCCCCTTCACCAGGGACCGCAACATCGTCGAGGCTTTCGCCGATTCGGGCTATACCGGCGAGGACGCCACCGGTATGGCCGAGGCGATCGCCAAATTGCTGAATGCGACAGCGCTCAAGGCGGGAACCGTGCTGCGCGTCGGCCTCGAGATCCATGGCGACGCCGCCAAGGTCGTTCGCACCGGCATCTACGACAGGGCCCAGCATATCGTCACCATCGCGCTCGATGATCACGGCCAATATGTGCCGGCGCAGGAGCCGGAGCCCAATCCCGAATTGCTGACCGCGTTCGATGATTCGCCGCCGGTGGTGGTGCGCGGCAATCTGCCGAACGTCTATGACGGCATCTACCGCGCCGCCTACTCCTACGGCATGTCCAAGGCGATGACCAAGCGGCTGATCAAGCTCCTGGCGTCCGGTGTCGATTTCCAGTCGCGGCTCAATCCGTCGGACCGCATCGAGGTGCTGTTCTCGCAGCCGGATGGCGACGACCGGGCATCCGACGAATCCGAGCTGCTCTATGTCTCGGCGAGCTTCGGCGGCACGACGCGTAATTTCTACCGGTTCCAGATGCAGGACGGCAGCACCGACTATTTCGACGAGGACGGCCGCAGCGCCCAGCAATTCCTGCTGCGCAATCCCCTGCCCGCAGGAAAATTCCGCTCCGGCTTCGGTGCCCGCAGGCATCCGATCCTCGGCTATGTGCGCTTGCATACCGGCGTCGATTGGTCAGCCGCCATCGGCACGCCGATCATCGCCGCCGGCAACGGTGTCGTCGAGAAGGCCGGCTGGGCCGGCGGCTATGGCAAACAGATCATCCTCCGTCACGCCAATGGCTACGAGACCTCCTACAATCACCAGAGCGCATTTGCCAAAGGCATCGCGCCGGGCGTGCGCGTCCGCCAAGGCCAGACCATCGGCTTTCTCGGCCAGACCGGCCTCGCCACCGGTCCGCATCTCCACTACGAGCTGATCGTCAACGGCACCAAGGTCGACCCGATGCGCGTTCGCCTGCCGGTCGGCAAGGTGCTGAAGGGCGACGACCTCGTTGCCTTCAAGCGCGAGCGCGGGCGCATCGATGATCTGCTCAAGCAGGAAGACAATGATTCGCTGAAGGTCGCGAGCGCCAAGATCGAAGGCTGAGCCGAGTTGGGCCTGGCTGCTCAGCGCTGCGGAGCCTCGGATCCACGCGGCCATGGCAGTCGCTCGCCGGAAACAGTTGTCCACGCCACGATCGCCGAGAGCAGGCAAAGCAGCGCGGTCACCAAGGCGACTGCTGCGAACGCTGCGTCGCTGGCGGCAAGCCTTGCTGCATCGACATCCGGCGCCGGTTCGCCGAAACCCGGAATGCCGGATGCGGCACCGCTGTTCAGCACGGCTGCATAGACCCAGGCCGCCAGTGACCCCATCGCCGCCACTGCGATCAGGCCGCCAATGCGCGAGACGGCATTGTTGATTCCCGAGGCAGCACCGGTATCCTTGTCCTCGACCGCCGTCATCACCGCCGTCGACAGCGGCGACACCACCAGCGCCATGCCGAGCCCCATCAGCGCCATCAGCGGAAACACGCCCCACCAAAAACTGTGGATGCCGGCATAGGCCAGCAAGGCAAGCCCGGCAAAGGCGACAGCGACGACGAGACTGCCGCTCGCGATCGGAAAACGCGGACCGATCCGGTCGGACCACTGGCCGACCGGCCCCGACAACAGCGCGATCAAGACCGACAGCGGCAGGAAGATGAAGCCGACCTCGGCGGCGCTCAGCCCCCATCCGGCGATGAGCAGCATCGGCAGATAGAACAGGTTGGCCGACAGTGCGAAATAGAGGAAGAAGGTCGCCACATTGGCGCCGGCGAAGGCGCCGACCCGAAACAGCGAGAGATCGATCATCGGTTCGCGCTGGCGGCGCTCGAAGACAATGAACACGATGAGCAGCACCGCGCCGGCGGCAATGCTCGGGCCGGACATTTGCCCCTCGCCCTCTGCGCTCATCGAAGTCAAGCCGTAGGCAAGCGCTCCGAACGCCAAGGTGGCGAGTGCAGCCCCGCCGAGATCGAGGCTGCGCTTTTCGGTCGGTGCGTCGGCCGGGACCTTGGCGAGCAGAAGATAGATCGAGACAAGACCAAGCGGCAGATTGACCGCGAAGATCACCCGCCAGACGCCGTCGCCGAAGGCCGACAAGACAACGCCGCCCAGCACCGGGCCAAGCGCCGTCGTCAGCGCCGAGGCTGCCGCCCAGATGCCGATCGCCCTGCCGCGCTCCTTCTTCGGATAGGCCTTGGCGATAATGGCGAGGCTGCCTGGCACCATGATGGCAGCACCGATGCCCTGAATGGCGCGAAACGCAATGAGCATTGGTGGATTCGGCGCCACCGCGCAGGCAAGCGAGGCGGCAATGAACAGCGTGATGCCTGCCACGAAAGCATGCCGCAGGCCAAAACGGTCGCCGGCGGCGCCGCCAACAAGGATGAGTGCCGAAAGCGTCAGCGCATAGGCGTTTGAAATCCACTGTGCCTCGGCGAAACTGGCGCCAAGATCGACGCGGATCGCCGGCGTGGCGATGGCCAGGATCGAGCCGTCGATGAAGCCGAGCGCGGAAGCCAAGATCGCCGCGATCAGCACGAACCTGCGGCGCGATTGCGGGCAGAACGTATCGGCCGGCAGCGGCCTGACCAGGGGGACGGCTTCGGCGGCGACTTCGCTTGGAGAACGCATGAAGCCTGCTTAGACCTCCTATGCGCCGGCAACAACCGGCCAGAGGGTTGCTGTCGTTGAAACCAGAACAGGATCACGTCGCCCAAAGAGCCTGCTCCCGGGTTGACCCAGGACTGCGCGATGATTTGGGATAGGGCTCAGTCGATGAATTCCACCGTGACGCCCGGCGACACGATTTTTGCCAGTTCGCGCGCGTCCCAATTGGTCAGCCGCACGCAGCCATGACTTTCGGTCTTGCCGATCTTGGAGGGGTCGGGTGTGCCGTGAATGCCGTAGGTCGGCTTGTCCAGCGCAATCCAGACCGAGCCGACGGGGCCGTTCGGGCCCGGCGGGATGGTCAGGATCTTGTTGTTTTCGCCCTGCTTGAAATTGATGTTCGGATTGTAGGTGTAGTTCGGGTCGAGAGCGACCCGCGACACCGCATGCGTGCCGGTGGGTGAAGGCGTGTCAGCCGAGCCGATTGTGGCTGGATAGGCCGCGATCAGCTTTCCCGCCGCGTCATAGGCGCGGGCCTGCTTCTTGCCCTTGTCAGCGATGATGCGTGCCACCGGCGTGGCCACCAGCCTGCCGAAATTGGCGACCTTGATGATCGTGCCGGGACGGTTGAAATTGGCTTCCGGATTGAGCGCCTTCAGATAGTTCTCGTCCATGTGGAACCGCTCGGCCAGCGCTTCGGTGACTGAGGTGTAGCTCAGCCGTTCGAGTTGCGCCTTCTGGCCGTAGTCTTCCGGCACCGAGGCGACATAGGGGCCGGCCGCATCCTCGGGCGTGATGCTGTAGGAGGCGAAGGCATCGCCGCCGGATTGCTCAAGCGCCGCCTGGATGCCGACCACATCGGTCGACCGCAGATTGCTGCCGGTGATCTCGTTATAGGCGGCGAGCGCCTTGTCGACATTCGAGCCGAAGCGTCCGTCGACGACGCCGGGCGAAGCGCCGGCGCGGTCGAGCAGCACTTGCAGCGCCGCGACCTCCTGGCGTGCACCGAGTGAAAGCGACGGATCGACGACAATCTTCCCGTCGATCTTTGGCGGCAGTGCCGCCTGGTCGCCCGGCGCCGTCGGTTCGACCGGTTCGATCGCAGCCTCGTTGAGCGGCTGGCGCTTGACGGTGCGCGGCCTTACCGGCTGCGGCGCTTCCGGATAATTGTTGCCATAGTTGCCGCCATCCAGCGGTGCTTCGGGAAAAGCGTCCACCGGATCGCCGTAGGGATCATATTCCTCGACCGGCGGTACGACGATCAGGCCCTCCTCTTCCAATTGCCTGCGGCGCAAGCGCGCCGTGTCCTCCGGATCGTCGAGATAATAGCGGTCGTCCTCGACCGGTCCGAGATTGCGCAAGCCCTCGCGGCGGAGTGCGCGGCGATCGAACCTGGTCTGCGGCGGCTGGATGGCGAGCACCTTGCCGGTTTCCGTATCGACGATGACGCGGTTTCCTCTGGCGTCGTAGTAGACGTCGAAATCGCCGTTCTGGGCGACCAGCACAGCATGGCTATCCGCGGCTCGGGCATCCGCGGCGCGGGCAGATCGCGGCGCGATGTCCTGCGTCGGCGCGGCCATTACACTCGAAGAAAGCAGCCCGGCGGCGAACGCCGAAAGGGTGAAGATCGTGCGGAACATGCTGGCCAAATTCTCCGGTCCGTAATTGCCGCCGCCCGGCGTTGTCTCTTTAGAGCGCCGCGCGTCCCTTCGGACGCGCAGGGACGCTCTAACACTTAAAAAACTCCGCATCATGCTTTCCGAAAATCCAATTCGATTTTCGGGCCTTTGCGGCAGGCGAACCCCTGCGCCAGCAAATCAGTTGCCAACCATAAGGTTCCAACATGAACCGGGCATGAAGATGGCGGATTTCTGGCGGGCTGGAGCAAGAACACTAGCTGGCCGCGAATCCCAATTCCTTGCGCGCCTGCTTCGTCAGCTTGAGCACGACAAGGCGGTGGCTTTCGCGCAGATAGTCTTTTAGCGCGTCATCGTCCATGCTTTGGCTTGTCTGGCGCTGGATCCATTTCATGCCGCGTGAGGCAAGATAGGGCGCGGGCCGAAGGCCCGGCTGTTCCTTCAGGATGTCATAAGCGATGTCGGAGCATTTGAAGGTGACGAACGGCTCCTTGCCATCGCTCCAACCGCCGATCGCAAAGACCTTGGCTCCGACTTTCCAGACATGAGCACCGCCCCACTGGACGACATGGGTCGCCGACGGCAGCGAGGCGCAGAAGCTGTTGTAGTCGTCCAACGTCATCTGCGCCCCGTTTAATTTTTTGATTATGCGGCGGCCTTGAAAATCAGGCCGCCGCCTCGGTCGCTACGATCGTCGGCTTCGACCGGAAGTTCAACCGGTCGGAACCAGCGGTGACCTTGACGGTCGAACTGTCGAGGATGTCGCCGAGCAGGATCTTCTCCGCCAGCGGATCCTGCAGTTCCTTCTGCATCACCCGCTTCAACGGTCGCGCGCCATAGGCCGGATCGTAGCCCTTGGCGGCCAGCCAGTCGATCGCCTCCTGATCCAGCGAAAGCGTGATCTTGCGATCGACGAGCAGGCTTTCCAGCCGCTTGAGCTGGATCTCGACGATGCGGCCCATATCCTGGCGGCGCAGCCGGTGGAACAGGATCACCTCGTCGACGCGGTTGAGGAACTCCGGCCGGAACGACGCCCTGACGACTCCCATCACCTCGTCGCGGACGACATCGACGTCCTGGTTCTCGCCGAGACTGACCAGATATTCGGCGCCGAGGTTCGACGTCATGATGATCAGCGTGTTGCGGAAATCGACCGTGCGGCCCTGACCGTCGGTCAGGCGGCCGTCATCGAGCACCTGCAGCAGCACGTTGAACACGTCCGGATGCGCTTTCTCGATCTCGTCGAACAGCACGACCTGGTAGGGGCGGCGCCGCACCGCTTCAGTCAGCGCGCCGCCCTCCTCATAGCCGACATAGCCGGGAGGCGCGCCGATCAGCCGGGCGACCGAGTGCTTCTCCATGAACTCCGACATGTCGATGCGCACCATGGCGCTCTCGTCGTCGAACAGGAAGCTGGCAAGCGCCTTGGTCAGTTCGGTCTTGCCGACGCCCGTCGGTCCGAGGAACATGAACGAACCGATCGGCCGGTTCGGATCCTGCAGGCCGGCGCGGGCACGGCGAACGGCTTTCGACACAGCCTGCACCGCCTCGCCCTGGCCGACGACACGCTTGCCGATTTCGTCTTCCATGCGCAGCAGCTTGTCACGCTCGCCTTGCAGCATCTTGTCGACCGGAATGCCGGTCCAGCGCGACACGATGTGGGCGACGTGATCGGGGGTGACCACCTCTTCGACCATGCCGACCTTGCCGTCTTGCGCCTCGGCCTGTGTCAGCTTCTTTTCGAGCTCCGGAATCTTGCCATAGGCAAGCTCGCCGGCGCGCTGGAATTCACCTTTGCGCTGGGCGATGGCGAGCTCGTTGCGCGCCTCGTCGAGCTGTTTCTTCAGGTCGGCTGCGAGCCCGAGCTTCTGCTTCTCGGCCTGCCACTTCGAGGTCAGTTCGGTCGATTCCTCTTCCAGGGCGGAAAGATCCTTTTCGAGCCGGGCGAGCCGGTCCTTCGACGCGTCGTCCTTCTCGACCTTCAGCGCCTCACGCTCGATCTTGAGCTGCATGATGCGGCGGTCGATCTCGTCCAGCGCTTCGGGCTTCGAATCGACCTGCATCCGCAGCCGCGACGCGGCCTCGTCGACAAGGTCGATCGCCTTGTCCGGAAGGAAGCGGTCGGCGATGTAGCGGTTGGACAGCGACGCTGCCGCGACCAGCGCCGAATCCGAAATGCGCACCTTGTGGTGCTGCTCGTATTTCTCCTTCAGGCCGCGCAGGATGGAGACCGTGTCTTCCACCGTCGGCTCATTGACGAACACCGGCTGGAAGCGGCGGGCAAGGGCGGCATCCTTCTCGACATGCTTGCGGTATTCGTCGAGCGTCGTGGCCCCGACGCAGTGGAGTTCGCCGCGTGCCAACGCCGGTTTCAACAGGTTCGACGCATCCATGGCGCCATCCGCCTTGCCGGCGCCGACCAGCGTGTGCATCTCATCGATGAACAGGATGATGCCGCCGGCCGCAGCGGTGACTTCCGAAAGAACCGCCTTCAGCCGCTCCTCGAATTCGCCGCGATATTTGGCGCCGGCGATCAGCGATCCCATATCGAGCGCCATCAACTGCTTGTCCTTGAGCGATTCCGGCACGTCGCCATTGACGATCCGCAACGCCAGCCCTTCGGCGATCGCCGTCTTGCCAACGCCGGGTTCACCGATCAGCACCGGATTGTTCTTGGTGCGGCGCGACAGCACCTGGATGGTGCGGCGGATCTCGTCGTCGCGGCCGATGACCGGGTCGAGCTTGCCGGCGCGACCGTCGGCGGTGAGATCGCGCGCGTACTTCTTAAGCGCATCATAGCCCTGCTCGGCGCTCGCCGAATCGGCCGTGCGACCCTTGCGGACGTCGTTGATCACCTGGTTCAGCGCCTGTGGCGTCACGCCGGCCTTGGTCAGGATGTCGGCGGTCTTGGCGGATTTCTCGACCGCCAGCGCCGTCAGCAGCCGCTCGACCGTGACGAAGCTGTCGCCGGCCTTCTTTGCCAGTTCCTCGGCGGTCGAGAACACCTTGGCCAACGGTTGCGCCAGATAGAGCTGGCCGTTGCCGCCTTCCACCTTGGGCATCGCCTCAAGTGCCGTCTCGACGCCCAGCTTGACGTCGCGGACGCTGCCGCCGGCGCGCTCGATCAACGACGCTGCCAAGCCCTCGTCGTCGTCGACGAGCACTTTCAATATATGTTCGGGGGTGAATTGCTGGTGGTTGCGCGAGAGCGCCAGGGTCTGCGCCGACTGGATGAAGCCGCGCACGCGCTCGGAATATTTTTCAAGGTTCATATCTGTCTCCTTCCGTCACCGGCCCGCTTTGCGGCACCGGATCAGATTGTGGTGACGGACCCGCCCGTTCGAGCCGGGTCCTGTTCACGCGAGATATGGGGCGCAATCCACGGACCCTCAAGACGTCCCGATAACGGCGGACTCATAATATTTCCCGGGGGGCGCACATACAAAAACGGCGGAGATTTCTCTCCGCCGTCCAGGAATGTCTGGGCCTTGCTCGATCAGTTGTTGACGTCGACGATGGTGGGCTCGCCACCGGCGTCTTCCGCCGGAGCAGCATTCACGTTATCGCCGCCAGCATTGTCGTTACCGCCATCCACCTGATCAGCATTGACGCGCGGACGGCGCGGACGCCTGGGGCGGCGGGCAGCGCCGCTTTCGGCGGCGGCTTCGTTCATCTCGGCCTGGGCAGCCAGAGCCGCAGGCGAAAAGCTTTCGAACTGCGGCGCGGGTTCGGCCACAGAAACAGGCTCGTTCGGAGACACAGCTTCCGCCTGCACGGGGGTTTCGTTCTGAACCGGTCTCTCGTTGCGCCGGTTCTGATCGCCACGCTGTCCGCCCTGCTCGCCGCGCGCACCAAATTCGCCGCGCTGGCCGTTCTGGCCGTAGCCGCCATTGGGGCGACGGTCGCGATGGCGGTTGTCACGCCCGCCGGCATCGCGCCCACTGGCATCACGCCCACTGGCATCACGCCCACTGGCATCACGCCCACTGGCATCACGCCCACTGGCATCACGATTGTCGCGGCCGTTTTCCTGGTTGAACGTCAATTCGGCCGGCGTGCCGTCGATGACCGGCTGCGGGCCTGCACCGTGGTTGACCACCGGAGCCGCAGTCTCGCCGACATTGCTGTTGCCGGCATTGTCGAATTCGTCGCGATCTTCGTCGCCGTCATCGTCGAAATCGTCGCGGTTCTGCTGAGCGCTCTGGATCGGCAGCTGCGCCTGCGCGGCAGCGATGATGCGATTGTAGTGCTCGGCGTGCTGGAGATAGTTTTCCGCCATCACCCGGTCGCCGGAGCTTTGCGCGTCACGGGCAAGGGTTGCGTATTTTTCGGCAATCTGCTGAGCCGATCCGCGGATCTTCACGTCCGGACCGTTGCTCTCGTAATTGCGCGTCAGGGGATTTGGACCCTTGCGGTTGTTGTTATTGTTGTTGCCGCCGCCATTGTTGTTGCGACCGCGCATGCGCCTGTTCTGCTGTTGTGGCCTCATTCGACTCTCTTCATTTTGAAATTTTCGAAAACTTTTTCACGAACGGAGGCGCTCATGCAGCCAGCCGTTTCGTCTCTTCACCGGCGTTCGCCCGCATCGATTGCGTTGGCGCCACGTGTCATCCTGTTCCGGTTACATCACTTGCCGGACGATTCCCGCACGAAGCTTGGGCGTCGTTTGCGCAAGAAGGCAGCTATTTCCAAGGAAACCGAATCGCTAAGAGCACTGCCTGCTTCGTCTCATCCGGTTAAGGCGACCCTAGCCGCATTCCCCGGCATTGCCAAGCGCTTTTTTTGCACTGCATCACGGCTTTGTCAGTTCAAAGATCAGAACCCTCTCGTTTCCGCCAAAGTCGCGGAATACCCCCGCCGGCATATAGCCGGCTGCGGAGAATATGCCCGTGACCTCTTTACGTTGGGTGTGGCCGATCTCGACCGCAATCCTGCCCTCGGCTTGCAAAAAACCTGCCGCCTCGGCGGCGATGATCCTGTAGGGACTCAGACCGTCCACGCCGCCATCGAGGGCTTGGCGCGGATCGAAATCGCGGACTTCGCCCTGCAGATTTTCGATGTCTATGGACGCTATATAGGGCGGGTTGGCGGCAATTACATGGTATCGGCCAAAAACTTTTTCGAACCAGTCGGATTTGAGCACCTGGAACCGATCGGCCAACCCCAATTGCCCGGCATTGCGCATGGCGGTCACCAGCGCGCCTTGCGAAATATCGACACCGGTGGCGACCGCCGCCGGAACGGCGCCGAGCAGCGCCAGCGCGATGGCGCCGGTGCCGGTGCCGAGATCAAGGATGCGGCACTCGCCTTGCCGTCCCGCTGTCGCCTTCACGAAGGGCAGCACCGCTTCGACCAGCGTTTCGGTGTCCGGTCGCGGCTCCAGCGTTTCCGGTGACAGCGACAGGCGCAAGCCATAGAACTCGCGATGGCCGAGGATGCGATGCACCGGCTCACCGGCGACCCGCCGCCTCAAGGCTGCATCGATCGCGGCAATCGCGCCGGCGTCGACACCGCATTCGGGATCGGCGATGGCTTGTGTGCGGGTCGTACCGGAAAAATGTTCGACGATCAGCCTCGCGTCCAGCGCCGGATCGGCGACTGCGGCCGCAGCAAGGCGTGCCCGCGCCGCTTTCAGCAGCAGCCCTAGTGTGGTGGATTTGAGGTTCCTGCTATTTGTTGGCATCAGCGTCCAGGGACCTCAAATCCACCACCTAGATACCAGCAATCTGCTGGTGTGATTTTGAATCCGAAATTCGTCATTGCGCTGCCCCAACATGATACGAATTTCGAATTCAAAGCCACACCGGCCTACTGGGCAGACTGTCAGCCATCGAGGCCGATATCGGCGAGCAGCTTCGACTGGTGATCGGCGATCAGCGCGTCGATGATCTCGTCGAGTTCGCCCATCATCACCCGGTCGAGCTTATAGAGCGTCAGATTGATGCGATGGTCGGTGACGCGGCCCTGCGGGAAATTATAGGTGCGGATGCGCTCCGAGCGATCGCCCGAACCGACCTGCGATTTGCGCGATTCGGAGCGTTCCTCGTCAGCCTTGCTGCGCTCGAGGTCGTAAAGCCTGGCGCGCAGGATCTGCATGGCTTTGGCCCGGTTCTGGTGCTGCGACTTCTCCGCCTGCACCACCATGATGCCGGTCGGCAGATGGGTGATGCGCACTGCCGAATCGGTGGTATTGACGTGCTGGCCGCCCGAACCCGAGGCGCGCATCGTATCGATGCGGATGTCTTCGGCCCTGATGTCGATGTCGACCTCTTCCGCTTCGGGCAGCACGGCAACCGTCGCCGCCGAGGTGTGGATGCGCCCGCCGGCCTCGGTCGCCGGCACGCGCTGCACACGATGCACACCGGACTCGAATTTCAGATGGGCAAAGACCCCCTTGCCCGAAATCGTGGCGATGATTTCCTTGTAGCCGCCGACCTCGCCCTCGCTGGCCGACGCCGTCTCGAAACGCCAGCCGCGTGCCGCGGCATAGCGTTCGTACATGCGAAACAGGTCGCCGGCAAAGAGAGCCGCCTCGTCGCCGCCGGTGCCGGCGCGGATTTCGAGGATGGCATTCTTGTCGTCGGCGGCATCCTTGGGCAGAAGCAGGATCTGGATGTCCTTCTGCAGCGCTTCGATGCGTTCCTTGACCTCCGGCAGATCGGCCTCGGCCAGTGCCCGCATTTCGGCATCGGTGCTTTTGTCGGCGAGCATCGCCTGCAGGTCGGCCTGTTCATGCTCGGCGATGCGCAGCGCCCTGATCTTAGCCACCATCTCCTGCATGTCGGCATATTCTGACGCCATCTTGACATAGGCGTCCGCCGCCGGCCCGGCCGACATTTGCGCTTCGAGCATATCGAAACGCTTGACGACTTGATCCATGCGGTCGCGGGGCAGGTTGATCATGGCGAAAGTCTATAGCGGAATGGAGCGGTCGTCGGCAAAGGCCTGCAGCAGCGCCCGCATCGGCAACCCCTGGGCCGGCGCCATGAGATTGTCGTCGAAGAACGCTTCCAGCTCGGCCAGCGGCAGTTCCGTCAGCATCGCCTTGACCGGACCGATCGAGGCCGGCGACATCGAGATCGATCGGTAGCCAAGGCCGATCAGCGCCATCGCCGAGATCGGCTTGCCGGCCAGCTCGCCGCACAAGGTCACCGGGGTTTGATTGCGCACCCCGGCGTCGGCAATCTGCTTCAGCGCGCGCAGGAACGGCGTCGACAGCACATCGAAGCGGTCGGCGAGCTGCGTGTTGCCGCGATCGACCGCCATGACGAACTGGAACAGATCGTTCGAGCCGACCGAGACGAAATCGACGGCCTTCATCAGCTCATCGAGCTGGAACAGCAGCGAAGGCACTTCCAGCATGGCCCCGAGCTTCAGGCTGGTCGGCAGATGATGGGCAAAACGCGACAGATGCCGCACTTCGCGATCGATGATTTCGCGCGCTTGGGCGATCTCGCCGAGCTCCGTCACCATCGGCAGCATCAGCTTCAGTTCACGCCCGCCGCATGCCTTCAAAAGCGCTCGGATCTGGGTACGCAACAGGCCCGGCCGGTCGAGCGTCAGGCGGATGGCGCGCCAGCCGAGCGCCGGGTTCTCTTCCTGGATCGTGTCCTTGAAGTAGGGCAGCACCTTGTCGCCGCCGATATCGATGGTGCGGAATGTCACCGGCTTGCCGCGCGCCGCGTCGAGCACGTCACGGTAGAGCCGTTCCTGGGCTTCCGCCCGCGGAAAGGTCGAGGCGACCATGAACTGCAGCTCGGTGCGGAACAGGCCGATACCGGCGGCGCCGGCCTCGGCAAGCTGCGGCAGATCGACGGCCAGGCCCGCATTCATCAAAAGGTCGACCTGGACGCCGTCCTTGGTCATCGACGGCTTCTTGCGCAGCTCGCGATAGACCTCCTGCCGCCGCGCCCGGAAGCGGACCTTTTCGGCATAGGCGGCTTCGAGGTCCGGCTGGGGGCGCAGGTGGATGGCGCCTTCTTCGCCGTCGACAATGATGGCGTCGCCGTTTTCCGCCATGGAAACGGCGCCCTTCATCTGGCCCGCAACCGGTATGCCCATGGCCCGCGCCACGATAACGACGTGGCTTGTCGCTGCGCCGTCCTCCAGCACCAGCCCGCGCAGCTTGTCTCTGGGATAATCGAGCAGTTCGGCGGCCCCCATCGAGCGGGCGACGATGATGGCGTCCTTCGGCAGCGAGACCGCGACATCGTCCGGCCCGCGCCCCATCAGCTGGCGCAGCAGCCGGTTGGCGAGATCGTCGAAATCGCTCATCCGCTCGCGCAGATAAGGATCCGTCATGTGCAGCATGCGGGCACGCATGTCGCTCTGCACTTTTTCCACCGCCGCTTCCGCCGTCAGGCCGTTGCGTACCGCCTCTTCCAGCCGGCGCACCCAACCGCTGTCGTTGGCGAACATGCGATAGGCTTCGAGCACCTGGCGGTGCTCGCCCTCGAAGGCGACTTCGCGGCGTTCCAGCATGTCGTCGATGGAGAGCCGGAGCGAACCGAGCGACGCATCGAGCCGCTTGATCTCCTCATCGCTGTCCTCGTTGAACAGATTGGTGACGACGATGCGCGGCTCATGCAGCACGACATGGCCAAGTCCGACGCCCTCGTTGAAGGACAGGCCGGTAAAGCTCACCGGGCGGCGCAGGTCGAGTTCGAGGCCGGGCCGGGTCAGCCGGGCAAGGTCGCCGGTGGCGATCATCTCGGCGATCACCATCGCCGTCGTTTCCAGCGCCTCGACTTCGTCGTCGCGATAGTGGCGCATGGTCTTGTTCTGGACGACCAGCACACCGAGCGTGCGCCCCGCCCTGAGCACTGGCACGCCGAGGAAGGAATTGTAGATCTCCTCCCCCGTCTCCGGCAGGTAGGCGAAGGCTGGATGTTCCTGCGCGTTGGAGAGATTGAGCGGCCGTGCCGAGGCCGCGATCGTGCCGACGAGGCCTTCCCCCAGCCTGAGCTGCGCCAAATGGACGGCCTTCGGATTCAGGCCCTCGGTGGCATAGAGTTCGAGCACCGAATCGGCGCGCAGCACGTAGAGCGAGCACACTTCAGCGACCATATTGGCGGCGATGTCGCGCACGATGCGGTCGAGCCGCTCCTGCGGCTCCAGCGGCTCCTGCATGAGCTCGCGGAGCCGTTTCAGCAAAACGCGCGGGCCACTGGCCGTATCACGCATCGCGGCTTGTTCTCCAATGGACATTATGCCCGCCGCAGTTTCTCCCGCGGCCGGCGCTCACGCAACAACTCAAATAGAGCGGCGTCGGTCCAATTGGACCCACAAAGGACGCTCCAAGACTTCGAACTGCTGCATCGTGCTTTCCGAAGATCGACCTCCGATTTCCGGACCGAGCAGTCTGCTACTGCTTATCCAGACCGTAGATGGAATGCAAAGTGCGAACAGCAAGTTCTGTGTAGGGACCGTCGATCAGGATCGAAATCTTGATCTCGGATGTCGTGATCGCACGGATGTTGATCGATTTGTCGGCCAGCGCCTTGAAGGCGGTGGCGGCGACGCCGGCATGGCTCCTCATGCCGATGCCGATGACCGAGACTTTCGACATGCCGGCTTCCGACTGCACGACGTCATAGCCGATCGTGGTCTTCAGCCGCTCGAGCACGGCAAGCGCCTTGTCGACATCGCCGGACGGCACGGTGAAGGTCATGTCGGTGAACTTGCCGTCCTCGGAAATGTTCTGGACGATCATGTCGACATTGATGTTGGCTTCGGCCAGCGGCCCGAAAATGCCGGCGGCGACGCCGGGCCGGTCACCGACACGGCGCAACGAAATCTGCGCTTCGTCCTTGGCGTAGGCAATTCCGGTGACGACCTGCTGTTCCACGATCTCTTCCTCGTCGCAAATAAGCGTTCCGGGCGGATTGAGCAAATCCCCCATTCCCGGCGCGTCGGGATCGTCGAAGGACGACCGCACGAAAGTACGCACCCTGTGCACCATGGCAAGTTCGACCGAGCGTACCTGCAGGACCTTGGCGCCGAGCGAGGCCATTTCAAGCATTTCCTCGAAGGAAATCTTGGCCAGCCGCCGCGCCTTCGGCTCGATGCGCGGGTCGGTGGTGTAGACCCCGTCGACGTCGGTGTAGATGTCGCAGCGGTCTGCCTTGACCGCCGCCGCGATGGCGACAGCACTGGTGTCGGAACCGCCGCGGCCGAGCGTCGCGATGCGGTTGTCCGGCCCGATGCCCTGGAAGCCGGCGACCACCGCCACCTGGCCCTCGCCGAAGCGCTTGATCAGGAACGCGCCGTCGATGTCGAGAATGCGCGCCGCGCCATGCGCATTGTCGGTCTTGATCGGGATCTGCCAGCCTTGCCAGGAACGGGCATGGACGCCCATGTTCTGCAGCGCGATCGCCAGCAGGCCGGCGGTCACCTGCTCGCCGGAGGCAACGACGGCGTCATATTCGCGGGCATCGTGCATCGGCGAGGCTTCGCGCGTCCACTGCACGAGCTCGTTGGTCTTGCCGGCCATCGCCGAGACGACCACCGCGACCTCATGGCCGGCATCGACCTCGCGTTTGACATGGCGCGCCACATTGCGGATGCGGACGATGTCGGCGACGGAGGTCCCGCCGAATTTCATCACGATGCGCGCCATGGAAGCGAAATGCCTTTGACTGGGTGCCGAAACGGCGGCCGAAAAACGGAAACGGAGCGTCGGGCTGGGCCAGCCGCTGAATTCGCGGCCTCCTTAGCCAAATGCTTTGGGTTTCGCAAGGCGTGCCACCGCTTGCCCCCCCTGCTTGCCCCCTTAGGCGACATACGAGCGCAACGCGCCTACCCGAACGCCTGTCGCAGAGGCGCAGCCGGCAACAGCCGAAATTTGCTGCCTTGACATTCGCCGGCTCTCGACCGACTTCCTAGCGCACCAGAGCGCGATCAGCAAAAGTGGTATCCGGTTTTGCGCCCGATCGCGCTCTGAATTTTTGAGTCTGCGGGAGACCACACGATGCCAGAACCCCGACGATCGACGATCGATGCCGGAGAAGTGGAGCGTTTTTCCGCTCTTGCCGCCGAATGGTGGAATCCGAACGGCAAATTCCGCCCGCTGCACAAGTTCAATCCGATCCGGCTTGCCTATATACGCGACCAGGTGGCGGCGCGCTTCGGCCGCGACCCGCGCGCCGCGCGGCCGTTCGAGGGCCTGCGCATCCTCGACATCGGCTGCGGCGGCGGGCTGTTGTGCGAGCCGATGGCGCGGCTTGGCGCCGAAGTGGTCGGCGCCGACGCATCCGCCACCAACATCGAAGTGGCCAGGCTGCATGCGGCGGAGGTCGGCGTGACGGTGGATTACCGTGCCACGACAGCAGAGGACCTGGCTGACGCCGGTGAGAAATTCGACGTCATCCTCAACATGGAAGTGGTCGAGCATGTTGCCGACATCGACCTGTTCGTGGCCAAATGCGGCGAGATGCTCAAGCCCGGCGGCATCATGGTCGTCGCCACCATCAACCGCACGCTGAAGGCGCTCGGTCTGGCCATTATCGGCGCCGAATATGTGCTGCGCTGGTTGCCGCGCGGCACCCACCAGTTCGGCAAGCTGGTGCGGCCAGACGAGTTGGAAAAGGCGCTTGCCGGCGCTGGCCTGACCATCATCGACCGCACCGGCGTCACCTACAATCCGCTCGCCGACCGCTGGCAGCGTTCGAAGGACATGGACGTCAACTACATGGTGCTGGCGGAGAAGGCACCCGCCTGAACTTTCTCACGACGCCTTCTCACGCCGCCACCTTCTCACCCGTCTGACTTTGCGTCTTCGGGGCGATCTGGCTTTGCGCCTTGGTGGTGATGAACACGCCGGCGACAATGATGGCAGCGCCGGCCCAGGTCAGCAATTGATAGTGCTCGCTGAGAAACATCGTCCCGGCAAACAATCCAACCGCCGCCGCGACATAGCCGATCTGGCTGAGATAGACCGGGCCGCCGACCGCCTGCAGCCGGAAGAAGCAAGCGAACATCGCCGCGGCTGATGCGACCTGCCCGACGACGACCAGCGGCACGCCGGCGAGCAGGGCGAGCGAACCGCCGCCCTGCAGCGTGAAGACGCCGCAAAGAAGCAGCGCGGCCGATGCCAGATGGCTGCCGACGGCATGATCGGTCCGGTCCCTAGCGGCCAGTCGACCGTGCGGTAGATATTGCCGGCGGCAAGGCTGACCGGAATGAGCAGCCCCGCCGCCACCCAGAAAAATTCGGCCGGCTGGCCAGCCTCGCCGCGCGTCACCGCCACCATGACAGCACCAACGAAGCCGACGGCAATGCCGACGATACCAAGCAGATTGGGACGCCGGACGCCGAGCAGGATCGAAAACACCAGTGTAACCACCGGCGACAGCGTGAACATGATACCGGTGTAGCCGGCGCCGAGATGCGGAATGGTCGAGAACATCAAGAGATTGGGGAGGGCATAGGACACCGCCGCGGTGACGAAGAAATAACGCAGTCTGTGCGGGGTGAGCCGGATGCGTTGTCCGCGCAGCAGCAAGGCGCACAAAAGCACGCCGCCGGCGCCGAGCGAGATGACGAGGGCCCAGACCATGGCCGAAACACCGGCCGCCGTAGCGATCTTGCCGAACGGCAGCGTCAGGCCGAGCAGGCCGCCGGTGACGAGCAAAAGACCGAGCGCTGAATCCCAGAGAAATTTCATAACGAACCTTATTGTCCTTGCGCCTCTCGTCTTTTGCGGGCCCTTGGCCAGCACTGTGACTCAAGCTAAGATAATACAAAGATTCTTAACGTCAAGATATTTAACGGTGAGATAGATGGATCGCGCCGCGAAAGCGATCGAGCAGTGGAAAAGACAACGGCCGGACCTGGATGTCTCGCCGATGGCCGTGCTCGGACGGTTGAACGAAGCCTCGTCGCTGATAGCACGAGAACGCCTCGCTCCGCTGTTTGCGCGCTTCGGCCTGCAATCCGGGGAATTCGACGTGTTGGCGACGCTGCGCCGTTCCGGATCACCTTACGCGCTGACGCCAACCGCCCTCTATGAGGCGACGATGGTGACGTCGGGCGCCATGACCAACCGGCTCGACCGGCTTGAGAAATCCGGATTGATCATGCGTGGACCGCATCCCAACGACCGGCGCAGGGTTGTCGTGCAACTGACCGAGAAAGGTCTCGCATTGGTCGATGAGGCGGTCGCCGCTCACGTCGCCAACGAACACGAGATACTTTCCGGCCTGACGCGCGCCGAACAGGACACACTCGCTGGCCTGCTTGAGAAGTTGATAGGGAGCGTCAGCCGGGGGTGAATATCAGTGATTTTGACAGATCTGGGCCGATCGGCAGCGAACGCTGATCATTCCGTTCAGCGGCAAATCGCAAACCTTGGAGATTAACCGAAACATCCCTCCCGTCGTCTTCCCAGGGCGGAGCAAGGAGCGAAGCGACGCGGCGCAGACCCTGGGATCCATTCCGTTACCTGGCGGCAGTGCTCCTGCGGCGCAGAACCGAACGCTACCACCCGGTTCCGCGAAAAGCTCGAACCATTCTGAATTGGCCTTCTCGATCAGCTCGATCTCCATTGGCGCGGCCAGCGCTTCAGCGCGGCCGAGGTCGTTGGTCACACCGATGTAAATCGTGCCGCGCTTCTGGCTCGCGGTCATGGTGGTAGCTCGCACCGTGCGGATACAAGCGCCGTTCTGAGCCGCTGCATTCTTCGGCCGGTGTAACGGCATGGATCCCAGGGTCTGCGCGACGTCGCTTCGCTCCTGCTCCGCCCTAGGATGACGAAGGTGTGGTGGCTTGTAGCTAGTCGCAAATGTTGGAGATTGGCGGCTGGAGGCCGGCAGAACCCCATCCCGATTGGTCAGGATGGCTCCTAGCAGTCAGTTACGATCCTCCGGGAATGCCGGCACCGGCATGAATTCGACGCCGTCCTCGGCCAGGCCCTTGGCCTCCTCCAGCGTCGCCTCGCCATAGATGCCGCGCGGATCGCTCTCGCCGAAATGGATCTTGCGCGCCTCCTCGGCAAACTTGTCGCCGACATAGTCGGCGTTCTCGCGCACCTTCTCGGCCATCGCCTTCAATTGCGCCAACGCCTGCTTCTGGGCCTCGCCCATGGCGAGCGCGATCTTTTCTCGGCTGCGCCCGGTGGAGACGGCCGGCGCCATCAACGCCTTCTCGACCTTGTGCGAGCCGCAGGTCGGGCAATCGACGAAGCCACGGTTCTTCTGGGTGTCGAAATCGTCGTTGCTGCGAAACCAGCCTTCGAATTCATGCTCGTGGTCACAGATCAGTGAAAAGCGAATCAAGACGCCGCACCCCTGAGACTTTGCGCCTCGACCGGAGTGCCGTTCACGGCGAAGTCGCGTGAATTTTTCAGATTCGGGATCTTCTTGCGCGCGGCGGCCGACTGCGCCGGCTCGATCTCGGCGACGATCACCGCCGGTTCGTCATGTGACGCTTCGGCGACGATACGGCCCCAAGGATCGACGATCAGCGAATGGCCATAGGTCTCGCGGCCGTCCTCGTGCAGGCCGCCTTGCGCCGCGGCAACGACATAGGCGCCGTTCTCGATGGCGCGCGCCCGCAGCAGCACGTGCCAGTGCGCCTCGCCGGTCTGGCGGGTGAAAGCGGCGGGCACCGAAAGCAGGTCGGCGCCGGCCATCGCCTCGGCGCGGAACAGCTGCGGAAAGCGCAAATCGTAGCAGACGGCGAAACCCAGCTTCGCCCCATCGATCCCGGCGCCGCTGATCTCGGTGACGACGGCCTCGGTGCCTGGCTCGTAGGCGGCGGATTCGCGCCAGCTCTCGCCATTGTCGAGATCGACGTCGAACATGTGGATCTTGTCGTAGGCGGCAATCGTGGCGCCATCCGGCCCGAACAGAAGCGCGCGGTTGGCGAGCTTGCCGTCAGCGCGCAGGATGGCGGTCGAGCCGATATGCAGGAAGACGCCAAGGTCTTTCGCCAGCTTTCGCGCGGTCGAAACGATGATGTCCTTGTCCTCGGACGTGAAGGCGGCGGCCCGCGCCTGGCTGTCGCGGACCAGCGCACCGGTCATTTCCGGTGACTGGATATAGGTCGCACCCTGGCCCGCGGCCTCGCGCACCAGCCGCTCCAGATCGACCGCGTTGCGCTCGGGGCTGGTGCCCGAACGCATCTGGATCGCCGCCCCCTTGAAAGCACCCATCGTCTTGTCCTCAATTCGTCGAGCCATTGGCGAGCAGACGGTCAAGCCGGCCCTCTGCCTCCAGTTCATGGAGATCGTCACAGCCGCCGACATGCGTGTCGCCGATGAATATCTGCGGAAAGGTCGAGCGGCCATTCGCGCGGGAAATCATTTCCCGGCGCAGTTCCGGCGAAAAGGAGGCGTCATGCTCGGTGTAGGCGACACCCTTGCGCTCGAGCAGCCGCTTGGCCGCCACGCAATAGCCGCACATCATCCGTGTATAGATCGTCACGTCGACCATCGGTCAGCAATCCTGCCTTTTCCCAATCTATATAGTCGCGGACTCGTCGGCCCGAAAGTCCCCCGGCAGCACGCGCGCAAAGGTCAGCACGTCGACGGTCCCGGCACCGCCCTTCTTCAGCGCCTTGGCGACCGCGCGGACAGTGGCGCCGGTGGTATAGACATCGTCGATCAGGAGCACCCGGCGGCCGGCGATCTCGATCTCGGCCTCCTCCGGCACTCTGAAGGCGGCACGCACATTCTCCTCGCGTTCCCGCCGCTCCAGCCCGACCTGCTGGCGGGTGAGTTTGACGCGCCTGACCGCGGAGGGCGCAAAAGGCAGCCCGCCAAGCTGCGATACCGCCCTTGCCAGTTCCGCCGACTGGTTGAACTGACGCCTGAAAAAGCGCCGCCAGTGCAGCGGCACCGGCACGACCACATCGGCTTCCGCGATCAGTTCGGCACCGGCGCGCAGCATCCAGCGCGCCATCCACGGCGCCAGATCGGTGCGATCCTGGTATTTCAGCCCTTGCACCATCTGGCGGGCGACACCTGAGTAAGCGACCGCGGCCCGTGCCCGCTCGAAGGGCGGCGGGTCGGCGATCGCCTCGGCCGACAGGAACCCCTCGCCCATGTGATGGGTGAACGGCGTGCCCATCACCGGGCACCATGGCCGCTCCAGAAGCCTGAGTTTCGGCCAGCAGGCGCCGCACAGCACGCCGGGCTGCGAGACATGCCGTCGGCAACCGGCGCAAACCGGCGGAAACAGGATGCGCGCCGGCCAGTCCAACGCCTTTCGAGCGACACTCTTGATATCCGGCATTGGATCGGCCACGTGGTTCTTTCTCCGCCACCCTATATCAGAGTGCGGAAACCAGGAACTGTCAGTTGCAACCTATAGTCGATACCTCTCTCTGGCTGGCGCACAAGCGCCGGGCCCTCGCCAGCCCGGCTGCCGGCGCGGATTTCCTGATGCGGCGGGCGGCCGAGGAACTCGCCGACCGGCTGGGCGCAGTGGAACGCAAATTCGACAGGGCGGCCGTCCTGTTTTGCCAGACGCCGGCGGCAGTCGACGTGCTCGCGACAAGCGGCAAGGTGGCGGACATCGTGCGCGTCGAGGCGGATGCGGCTTTCCTGGGCGACGGGGCGGGGGGCGATGCCGCGGGACTGGTGGCGCCGTTGGAGACCGTGCCATTCGAGCCGGAAAGCCTCGACCTCGCGGTGTCGCTTTTGTCGCTTCAGGCAATGAACGACATTCCCGGCATGCTGGTGCAGATCCGCCGCGCACTGAAGCCGGACGGTCTTTTCCTAGGCGCTTTTGCCGGCGCCGGCACGCTTTCCGAGCTGCGCGAATGCCTGCTCGCCGCCGAGACCGAGTTTTACGGCGGCGCCAGCCCGCGCGTCATCCCGTTCACCGACGTGCGCGACGCCGGCGCGCTTTTGCAACGCGCCGGTCTGGCCTTGCCCGTCGCCGACGTCGAGACGGTGACGGTGCGCTACGATTCCCTGTTCGGCCTGATGGCGGACCTGCGGGCGATGGGCGAGACCAGCGCGCTCATCGACCGCAGCAGGCGACCGGCCACACGAAAGCTGTTTGCCCGCGCCGCCGAAATCTATGCCGAACGATTTTCGGATGCCGATGGCCGCGTCAGGGCGAGTTTTCCGATCGTCTGGATGTCAGGCTGGGCGCCCGACGCCTCGCAGCAAAAACCGCTGAAGCCGGGCTCGGCAAAACTGTCGCTGAAGACAATCCTGGAAAATCCCGGCCGGCGCTGACCGGTTTATTATGGACGCGGCTGGTCGGTTACTGCGCGAAAGCCTTCACAAGCTTGCTGGCATTGTCGCTGAACAGCCACGTGATTGCGTCGGCGACCTTGCCGACGCCGCCTACGATGGTAAGCGACAGCACGGCCACGATCAGCCCATATTCGACAGCCGTCGCGCCGGTCTTGTCTTCCCAAAATCGTTGCAGCAATGTTTTCATGGCCGTCGATCCCGCTTGCCGGAACCCTAGCGCGGACCTGTTAAGAAAGGTTAATGACACAGGCTTAACAGGCGATGAAAGCACCCGCTTTGGCCGGTGTCAGCAGTCGCCGCTGCGCTGGCCATTGTCGCGTATCACGCAGATCGAAGTGGGCAGCGGCTGCAGCACGCTCCTGCGCAGCGTGTAGGTATCACGACGGCCGGTCGAGCCCGTGCTTCCAATCGAACCCGTGCTTTCAACCGACCCTGTGCTCATCCTGTCGAGGCCGCCGGCAAAATCGTCGCGGGCTGATCGCGTCCGGTTGTCGAGCAAGGGCGTGGCGATCAGGGCCAGCGCCACCGCGGCCGAGCCGAACAAAAGCGTGATCCGCAATATTCCCATGCCGGCAGCCCTAAAGCTGCGGTCGGGTCGGATCGAATCCCAGTCCCTGTCGAGGCTCATGCAACCGCCCTCCGGCGAAGGCCTGGACACGACCTTCCTTCGATTTCTGCCGTCATTTTTTCACGGCCAGATAAATCTTCCATTAACGTTGTCTATGTCTCGGAGGGCAAATCACAGAAGATCGATGAGGAACTGGATCAGCGGCGCGTCGGCCGGCGGCATCGGAAAATCGCGCATCTGGCGCGGCCGCACCCATTTCAGCACCTGCCCCTCCTTCGGCTGCGCGATGCCGCGGAAGCGACGGCAGACGAACAGCGGCATCAGCAGGTGAAAATCATCGTAGGAATGGCTGGCGAAGGTGAACGGCGCCAGGCAGGGAATATCGGTTTCGATGCCGATCTCCTCGTACAATTCGCGGATGAGGCATTCTTCCGGCGTCTCGCCGGGCTCGACCTTGCCGCCCGGAAACTCCCACAGGCCGGCCAGTTGCTTGCCTTCGGGGCGCTGCGCCAGAAGCACGCGGCCGTCGGTATCGACCAGCGCGCAGGCTGCGACCAGGAGCAGGCGCTTGCCGACAGGGTGCGGGCCGGTCATGCGCCGGGCGGCCGGCGATAATGGTAACGATAGACTTCGTCGAACCCGAGCGAACGATAAAGCGCCAGCGCCGGCGCGTTGTCGGCCTCGACCTGCAGCCAGGCTTCCCGGGCGCCGCGCAGCCGTGCCCATTTCAGCGCCGACAGGATGAGGTGGCGGCCATGGCCCTGGTTGCGCACCGATTTGTCGGTGGCGATCTCGAACAGCCCGGCAAGATCGCCGTCATGGACGCAGATCAGCGTCGCCAGCGGTTCGGTGCCGTCTTCGAGCGCGAACAGCCCGGCTTCCGGCTGGATGGCGCCGATGATCTCCGACAGGCCCGGCCGCAGAGACACATCCGAGCCGCTTACCTTGAGCGCCGCGCCGATGAAGCGGCTGATGTCCTTCAGCGGGATCTGGTCCATGGCGGCATCGAGCTGGGCGTCCGCCAGCGGCAGCCGCATCACCAGCGATTCGTCGAATGTGCTCCAGCCCTCGCTGTCGAGATGTTTGGCAAGGATCGGCCCCGACAGCGGCGATATGCGGAAGGTCAGCGGCCGGCCATAGGCGTCGAAACGGCGGCTGGCGCGGCCGATGCGATCGGCAATGTGCTGGATGTCGCCCGGATCGAGCGGGTTGACGGAATTCAGCCGCTTGGCCGGATGGCCCGCCGTCAGCCGCACCACCCAGGTGCCGTCATAATGCACGGCCGCCGCCGGCCAGGCGCGAAAGCCGGCCGCCTCGTAGCGGCGCACGATGGCAAGCACGCTTGCCGGATGTCTGGAAACCAACGCCATCAACTCCGATAATCGCCGTTGATGGCGACATACTCCTTGGTGAGGTCGCAAGTCCACACCGTCGCCTTGCCGCGGCCGATGCCGATATCGGCACGGATGCGGATCTCGTCGCGCTTCATGTAGGCCGACGTCGCCTCCTCGGAGTAGGCGGCGTCGCGCTCGCCCTGATGCGCCAGCCTGATGTCGCCGAACCAGATCGACAGCAGGTCGCGGTCGGCCGGTTCGCCGGCCTTGCCGACGGCCATGACCACGCGGCCCCAATTGGCGTCTTCGCCGGCGACCGCCGTCTTGACCAGCGGCGAATTGGCGATCGACAGCGCGATGCGCTTGGCCGAGCGGGCCGATTTCGCGCCGGTGACGGTGACCTCGACCTGTTTTCGCGCGCCCTCGCCGTCGCGCACCACTTGCAGTGCCAGCGCTTTCAGCACCTTGCCGAGCGCGCGGCGGAAGGCGCCAAGGCGCGCATCGCCGGCATTCGTGATATCAGGCGCGCCGCGCCGGGCGGCCGTGCCGGTGGCGAACATCAGCAGTGTGTCGCTGGTCGAGGTGTCGCTGTCGACGGTGACCGCATTGAAGGTCTTGGCGGTGCCGCGCGACAAAAGATCCTGCAGCACGGGGGCTGCGATCGGCGCGTCGGTAGCGATGAAGGAGAGCATCGTCGCCATGTCGGGCGCGATCATGCCGGCGCCCTTGGCAATGCCGTTGATGGTGACGTCGGCGTCGCCGAGTTTTACCGTCGCGGTCGCCAGTTTCGGATAGGTGTCGGTGGTCATGATCGCCTTGGCGGCTTCGGTCCACAGGTCCGGCCTGCCGTTCCTGACCAGTCCGGCGAGCAGATGGCCGAACTTGCCGGCATCGAGCGGCTCGCCGATGACGCCGGTCGAGGCCAGAAACACCTCGTCCGGCGTGCAGCCCGCAGCCTTGGCCGCAGCTTCGCCGGTCATTGCCGTGGAGGCTCGGCCCTTGCTGCCGGTGAAGGCATTGGCATTGCCGGAATTGACGACCAGGACGCGCGCCTTGCCGGCGCTAAGATTCTGCCGGCAGAAATCGACCGGCGCCGACGGGCATTTCGACTTGGTGAACACGCCGGCGACCGTGGTGCCGGCATCGAAGACCATGGTCAGCAGGTCGGTGCGGTTCTTGTACTTTATCCCGGCCTCGGCTGTGGCGATGCGGGCGCCCTCGATGTCAGGCATGTTGGGATATTTCTTCGGCGCGAGCGGCGAAATCGTGGCTGACATGAGGACCTCGGGCGGGAAAAACGCAAGGGGAACGCCGGTTTGCCCGATAGCGGGCGCCGGCGCAAGGGCGTTTGATGTTGGGCACATGCCCTTTCTCATCGATACGAAGCGTTCAGTTGCGCGAAACGGACCGTTTCGTTTCGTCGAGAGAGCGTGTACGATCTGCCGACGAAAAAGCATCGAAGGAAAACAGGATGGGGCTGGATCGGGGGCGCAGGTCGATCGGCGCGCGGCGCAACCCCGACAGTGCCGACGCCATTCTCGACGCCGCCGAGGCAGTTCTGGTCGAGGCCGGTTATTCCGGCTTCTCGATCGAAGCGGTGGCGCGGCGGGCGCGGGCGGGAAAGCCGACAATCTATCGCTGGTGGCCGAGCAAGGCCGCCTTGCTGTTCGACGTCTATCAGCGGCTAAAGCGCGTCGATTATCCCGATACTGGCAACCTCGAGGACGATCTCGTCGGCTTCCTCAAAAGCCTGTTCTCGCACTGGCGCGAAACATCGTCAGGCAGCATCTTCAGATCGCTGATCGCCGAGGCGCAGTCGGACGCGACCGTGACCGCCGTGCTTGCCGAATACACCAAAGGACGCCATGCCCATTCCGGCCAGATGATCGAACGCGCCAAGGCAAGAGGCGAAGTCGCTGCCGACGTCGATTCCACGCTCGTCGCCGACCTGGTCGCCTCGTTTGCCTGGACGCATCTTTTGACCAATCGCCTCGACGAAGACGAAACGACGCTGCGCAAGGCGGTTGGCTATCTGTTGAAGGGCATAGCTCCACCGGGGAACTCGCCGCCGTCGATCCGGCAGCGTTCAAGGCGTCGACGCATCGTAGGATAGGGCGATCTCGGCGCCGCGCTTCCCTTCTCCCCTTGTTGTGGGAGAAGGGAAGAACCGACTGCCCTAGCCTCGCCCTCGCCTACTTGGTGTTTTCCAGCGCGTCGACCGTCTTCTTCAGCTTCTCGTCCGGGATCTCGACCTTGGCCTGGGCGCGCAGCGACTTGACCAGCGCGATGTATTTGTCGCGGATGACTGCCTGACGGGCCTGATCCTTGACCTGGTCGAAGGCCGGCGGCTGCTTGGCGCGCTTGTCCTCGACCTGAATGACGTGCCAGCCGAACTGCGACTGCACCGGCTGCTCGGTGTACTTGCCGACCGCCAGCGCGAACACCGCCTTGTCGAATTCCGGCACCATCTGACCGGGTCCGAACCAGCCGAGATCGCCGCCGCTGGTCTTGCCGCTCGGATCGCTGGTGTGCTCGTTGGCGAGTTTCTGGAAATCGGCGCCGCCATCGAGCTGCTTGATGATCGCATCGGCCGCTTCCTTCGTCTTCACGAGGATGTGACGGGCATGGACCTCGTTGGCCGGCGGCGTGTTGGCGATTTCCTGGTCGTAGCGGGCGCGAACCTCGGCATCGGTGATCTTGCCGACGACATCCTTCTCGACCATTTCGCCATGCAGGGCGCGCTGCTGCAGGAACGCCATGCGGCGCTGGAAGTCGGGATCCTTGTCGAGGCCGGTGGTGACCGCCTGGGCGGCCATGACCTTGATTTCGATCGCTGCCGAAAGGGCTGCGGCGCGGCGCTGTTCGGGCGGCATCTGCGCGAACTGCTGCGACAGCTCGCCTTCGGCAAGCGCAAGATCTGCCTCGGTCAGCGACTGGCCGTTGATCGTGGCGACCACGGCGTTCGGATCGACCGGCGCGGCCGGCTGGGCGGGTGCGCCC
>NZ_JBVVQA010000051.1:20474-28130 GCF_055811455.1 Mesorhizobium sp. WSM4845 | reverse complement strand
GCGGCGGACACGACAGGGGGAAAACTGTAACCCATGTATCCGGTTCAAAGTGTTACCCATCTTTCAACTGGACACCGGCAGGCAGATGAGGGGCAGCGCCAGCATCGACAATTGGCCGGTCGAGCGGTTGGCTTTTGTCGCCTCAGCCGGTGATCGGCCTGGTATAGTAGCGCACCGCCTTCTTGCCGCCGTGGATCACCGCGTCGCCGACCTCGACGAAGCCGAGCGCTGCGTGAAAGGCATCTGAAGCCTGGTTGGGCGGCTCGGCATTCACCTCGCAGGTGACGATGGTCTGGCCGGCACGCAATGCATGGTCGAACAGATCCTCATAGAGCCGCCGGGCATGGCCGCGGCCACGCGCTTCTCCCGCAACGACGACGCGGTCGACATAGACGAAGCGAGGATAGCGCTCGCGGAACCACAGGAAGTTCGGGCTGTCGTAGCGGGCGTCCTGGTCGAAGGTCATGATGAAGGCTTCGAGCGCGCCGATGCGGCGCGCATAAAACGCTTCGCCGAGCAGGAAGGACAGGCGTTCTGGCTCAAGCCACGACAACTCGGCCGCGTGCGCGTTGTTGAGGGCGAGGATGACGGGCTCGTCCTGCGGCGAGACCCGGTCGATCGGCAGGCGTGCCCGTTTGTTTTCTTCCTTCGCGATCATGCTTTCGCCGCCGCAATCGTCGCCGCCACCAGCGCCGCGTCGGTCACCGTGTTGCGGTACTCGCGGTCGAGGTCGGTGCCGCCCATGCCAACCCGGGGATTGCGGTAACGCATGGCGCTCGGCACGTCCTTGAGTGCGGCGAAATGCATTTCGGTCAGTCCGGTTCTTTCCCGCACCTCGGCGATGTTGTTTGGGTCGAGCCCGCCGCAGCCGAGGATGATGATGCGCTTCCCCGCCTGCCGGACGAGGGCCGCCAGCAGGGCCGCGCCCTCCAATGCGGTGTCGCGCTGGCCGCTGGTCAGCACGCGGCCGACCTTGCTGCGGATCAGCGCTTCCAGCGCATCAGTCGGATCGCGTGTCATGTCGAAGGCACGGTGGCAGGTGACGTTTAAATGCCCTGCCGCCTGCACCAATTCGCTCATCCGCTTTTCGTCGATGGTACCGTCGGCATTCAGGCAGCCGACGACGACACCGGCGACGCCAAGCTCGCGCAGCGCGCTGATATCGGCGAGCATCGAACGATACTCGGTGTCACTGTAGAGAAAATCGCCGCCGCGCGGCCGCACGATGACGTGGAATGGGATCGTCGCCAGTTCGACGGCTGCGCGCACCATGCCAAAACTCGGTGTGACGCCGCCCTCGACGAGGCTGGCGCAGAGCTCGATCCGGTCGGCGCCGGCGGCTTGCGCGGCGAGCAGGCCATCGATGCCTTCGACGCAGATTTCGATCAGCGGCAGGCGAGGGCGTTCAGTGTCGGTCACAGGGCGATCCGTTGCTGATTCAAGATTTGCAGCCCTTAGCATCGGGCTCCGTGCCGCGAAAGCCGGAACTATTGGCTCAACGCGACGGGTTGTTGCGGTTTGCAATGCGGCCAATCAACGCCTTCAACCGCCTCAACGCCGCCACCCGGCAGATGGTCGGCGCCTGGGGTGAGCCGGACCGGCTCGCCGATATGCGTCATGGCTGGTTTCGCGGCGGCGCATCAGATCCGCAAATTGTGGGCGTTGGCGCGGACGAAATCGATGAACGCCCGCAGCTTTGGCGGGACGAGGCGACGGCTGGGATAATAGAGGTGGAGCGGTTCGTAGGTGGGACAGAAAGGCTCCAGCACCTTGACCAGCGCGCCTGAGGCGAGGAGCGGCGCAGCGAGGCCTTCGACGGCAAAGGCCAGGCCAAGCCCTTGCGCGGCGGCGGTGATGCAGAGCGGCAGTGTGTTCACGACCAGACGTGCGTCGGGCGTGAACTCGACCTGGCGTCCATCGACAACAAACTCCCAGGGCGAGATGGCGCGGGTGCGGGTGAAGGCGAAGGCGATGCAGCGGTGGGCAGCGAGGTCGGCGGGTCGTTTTGGCGTGCCGTTACGCGCCAGGTAGTCGGGGCTGCCCAACACCACCTTCTGCAACGGTCCGCCTAGACGCGCGCCGATCATATCTTTCTCAAGAAGCTCGCCGATCCGCACGCCGGCATCGAAGCCCTGCGCGGCGATGTCGACGAAATTGTCGTCGAAGATCAGGCTAAGCCGCACCTCGGGGTAGGCATCCATGAACGGTCCCATCAGCGGCTCGATCAGCAGCGGCGCGGCGATCCACGGCAGGCTCAGCCGCAGCGTGCCGGCGGGGCGGTCGCGGGTCTCACGCAGTGCCGCGCCTGCCGCCCGGATCTCCTCGGTCGCTGGGCGCACGTGGTCGAAATAGTGGGCGCCGGCTTCGGTCAGGCCGACGCTGCGGGTCGTGCGGTTGAGGAGCCGCACCCCGAGACGCTCCTCGAGGCCCTTGACCGCCTCGCTGAGCGAGGCCGGGGCGACGCCGAGTTCGGCAGCGGCGCGGGTGAAGCTTTTTGCCTCCGCGACCTTCACAAAGGCGACGATGCCGCTGAACTGGTCGAGTCGCATTGTGAGGATATTCCAAATAGCCTTGTCGGACTCTACGGGTTTTTCCGGTGAACCAAAAGTCTCATGTTGGGCCCGACGAACGGCCTCGCTGTTGCGACGGCTCGATCAAGCAAGGAGACAGGACCGATGACCAGGCTCGCTTCGCTCGCCGCCGGCGCTCTCCTGGCGGTGTCCGCCGCCCCCGCCAACGGCGGCCCGCAGGAAGACCGCAACATCCAGTTGATCAAGGACTATTACGCAGCCTATGCGACCGGGAACCCGGAGGCGGTTCGGCCCTTCCTGGCGGCGGACATCGTGTGGCGCATTCCCGGCCACCATCCGCTAGCCGGCGACAAGCGCGGGCCGGAGGAAGTGGTCGCCTTCTTCCGTGGCCTGGCCGACGGCAAATTCAGGGCTGAGCCGATCTTCTTCCAGGCGCAGGGTGATCTCGTCGTCGATATCCATCGCGGCTGGTCGAACGTCGGCTCGGGTCCCGAGATCGACCAGCTTTTCGCCCTGATGTTTCGCATCAAGGACGGCAAGATCGCCGAGGCGCAGAATTTCTTGACCGACATGTACCAGTCGGACACCTTCTACTGGACGCACTACAAGCTGAAGCCACTGCCCGGCCGACTGGCGGATGACCGCTGAGACGGCGGCCTTTAATCCGTCGCTCCGCGCTTTTCGCTCCAGGCCAAAGGAGATTTACGATGTTGAAAATCCTGACGCTGGCCACGGCAACCGCCGTCGCCCTCGGCTCAAGCGCCTTCGCCGCATCGCGCGTCGAGCGCGTTGCTTTCGCCGCGCACGGTGAGCAGATCGTCGGCGACCTCTATCTGCCCGAGGATCTGGACCCGGCGAGACCTCGACCCGCGCTGGTGGTGACTGACCGGTGCCTGGATGACGGTGAAGGAACAGATGCCGGCCCGCTACGCCCGCGAGCTGGCCGACCGCGGCTTCGTCGCCTTGACCTTCGATTTTCGCGGCTGGGGCGAGAGCGGCGGCGCCCGCCGCCAGTATGAGGACCCCACCGCCAAGGTCGCCGACATCGAGGCGGCGGTCGCCTATCTCGCGGCCCGGCCCGAGATCAGCAAGGACCGCATCGGCGGGCTCGGCATTTGCGCCAGCTCCGGCTACACGGTCACTGCCGCCGCCAAAAATGCCGCGCTCAAGTCGGTCGCTTTGGTCGCGCCCTGGCTGCACGATGCCGAGGTGGTCGAGCAGACCTATGGCGGCAAGGACGGCATTGCCAGGCTTGAAGCTGTGGGTGATGCGGCCGAGGCCGCCTATCGCCGCACCGACAAGCAGGCTTTCCTGCCCGCCGCCAGCCTGACCGACGAGCGGGCGATCATGTTCAAGGTGCCTTACTATACAGAGGCTGGTCGCGGCATGATCCCGGCCTGGCGCAACGAGGCCGATCCGGCCTTCTGGCGCGGCTGGCTGACATTCGATGCGATCCAGGCTGCCCGGCGCCTGCATCAGCCCTTGCTGATGGTGCACAGCGAGGCGGCTGCCATCCCGCAGGGCGCGCGGAAATTCTATGCGCGGCTGACCGGGCCGAAGCAGGAGCTGTGGCTCGACAACGTCACCCAGTTCGACTTCTACGACCGCGCTGCGCCGGTGAAGTCGGCGAGCGACGCCGTTGCCGCGCATTTCCGCGCCACGCTGGGCAGTGCAGGGGAGGCGGGACAATGAGCCCCGTCACCCGCCGGTTTGTTTTGGCCTCGGCAGTTTTTGCCGCGACGCTTGCCGCTCTGCCCGCCTTGAGCACCATGCAGTCCACGGCTGCGCTGACGAGCGAAGACAAGGCCGCCATCGCCGAGGCGGTGGCGGGGATCGGCCTCTATGCCGATTTGCGCGAATGGGATCGGGTAAAATCCTATTTCACGACCCGCGTCACGACCGACTATACCAGCCTTTTCGGTGGCGAGGTCGCGACCAGCGACCGCGACGCGCTGATTGCTCAGTGGCAAGGCCTGTTGCCGGGCTTCGACGCCACCCAGCACCTTATCACCAACATCGTTGTCGAAGGCGCGGGCAACGACGCGGTCGCGCGCAGCCATGTTCGCGCTACCCACTGGATCGACGGGCGGTTCTGGACGGTCGGCGCCAGCTATCTGCACCGGCTGGTGCGGACGCCCGAAGGCTGGCGCGTCAGCGCCATCTCGATCCATCGCTTGTACGAGGAGGGCGACCGCGCCGTGCTGGCCGCCGCTGCGGACCGGGTGGAGGCGGCGGCGAAATGACAACGCAAGCTTGCGTCGGCAATCGGCGCCGACATTGGTGATCCGGCCACTGCCCGATCATTTCATGTCGATGTGAACTCGGTTTGGTTCGGGAGTTCTGCCTCTCCTGAACATGCCTGGCGTCATGCCATGCATGGTCCGGAACGCACGGGAAAGATGGCTCTGGTCGGCGAAACCTGCCGCAATGGCGGCCTCAGCGAGGCCGAGCCCCTGTTCAATCAAGAAACTGGCGCGACGCAGTCTCCGGTCGCGGATATAGGCTGCAGGCGTCAGGCCAATCGCCTTCTTGAAATCCCGGATGACCTGGAACCGGGTGACGCGCGCGGCGTCGGCAAGCCGCTGCAGGTCGCACTGCGAGCCAAGGTCGCTTTCGACAAGCTCCTCGTAGAGCGAGAACCTCCGTCGCGATCCCGAGCTTTCGATCTCCTCTACCCGCCCGCTGCAATCGCCATGCCGAATGATGAGACGCCTCAATGCGACGAGCAGCGACGTCTCGGCTTGCGTCGCGTCCTGGGAGGTCGAGCTCAGGTGCGCTGCCAGCAACGCTGCGGCGAGATCGCTGTCTTCGATATTCGGACGTGAGAAGACCGGAGCGTCAGCCCTGCCCAGCTCGTGGGCGAGCCCCGCCATCAGCGGCACCGGGGGATAAAACGTCCGGTAGGCCCAGCCTTCATCCGCACCCTGTTCCCCGTCGTGCCACTCCTCGGGATTGACGACGGCAATGGTGCCTGCCGGAGCGACTATTTTGTGGCGCCCGATGCGGATGCGTTCGTAGCCAGCCGTGATCAGCGCGATCACATAGGTTGGGTGCGTGTGCAGTTCGTAGCGATGCTGCGTGAAGCGCGCCTTGAACAGGCCAAGCTCAGGGAAGCTGGGGTGGCGCCAGTATTTCCTAGTCTCTGTCGCGTCCACGGCTTTTGTCCCTGCAGCGGTCAATCTGGTTCAAGACGCCTGTTGTGCGACCTTCTAATCGTGATCCAAACCGCCCTTTGCGGCTTGGAAGGAGAGCATCATGCTGCATAATGACCCGATCGCCGCTCTGACTCCAGAGATAATAGCCTGGCGGCACCACATCCATTGCAATCCCGAACTCGGATTCAAGGAATACGAAACGGCGCGTTTCATTGCCGAGAAACTGCGCGCTTTCGGCCTCGACGAGGTGCATGAGGGGATCGGCGGCACCGGGGTCGTCGGCGTCCTGCGGAGCGGCACGGGCACACGCGCCATCGGCCTTCGCGCCGAGCTGGACGCGCTTCCTGTCGTCGAGAGGACCGGCTTGCCTTATGCGTCCAGGAACGAGGGCGTGATGCACGCCTGCGGCCATGACGGCCACACCGCCATGCTGCTCGGCGCGGCCAGACTGCTCAGCCAATCCCGCGCCTTCGACGGCACCGTCTACTTCGTCTTCCAGCCAGCCGAAGAAAACGAAGGCGGCAGCCTGCGCATGATCGAAGACGGCCTGTTCGAGCGTTTCCCGATCGAGGCGATCTATGCCGTCCACAACTGGCCGGGCTTGGAGCAGGGGACGATCGCCGCTCGCGCTGGAGCACAGATGGCGGCCGTCGACAATTTCGAGCTGACCTTCGAGGGTTTTGGCGCGCATGCCGCCATGCCGCAGCTCGGCGACGATCCGATCCTGGCCGCGGGCGCCTTTGTCCAGGCCGTTCAGCGTATAGTCAGCCGCTCGGTCGATCCGCAAAACGCGCTGGTCGTCAGCCTCACCCAGATCCACGGCGGCAATGTCGGCAACATCGTGCCGGGCAGGGTCTGGCTGCAAGGCACCTGCCGGTTTTTCGAGCCCGGTCATTCCGATCATTGCGAGAAGCTGATCGGCGAGATCGCCCACGGCATTGCCGCAGCCCATGCGCTCAACGCCACGCTCGACTACAAGAAGGGCTATCCGCCGCTCATCAACACGGCTGACGCCACGGCCCGCGCCATCGCGGCAGCCGCCGCCACCGTCGGCAGCGAGAACGTCTCGACCGAGTTCAGCCCGAGCCTCGGCTGCGAGGATTTCGCCTTCATGATCCGCGAGGCAGGCGGCTGCTACGCGTGGATCGGCGTCGGCGATGTCGGGCCCGGCGGGGGCCTGCACGGCGACCGCTACGTCTTCAATGACGAGATCGTGCCGACCGTGCTGGGCTACTACGTCAACCTGGTCGAGCAGACGCTTCCCGCCTCGTGAACCGTCAGAGGGAAAACTGACGGCTCAGCGGGAAACCCCGATCTGAATGCGATTCGTGCGCGATAAGCCGGGAGGAGTCAGGCGCCAACCAACCCGACGCATCTCAGCCGGCTGTGGCCACGAGTTGCGCTACGCGGACGGGATTTTCCAGCACTGCCTGTGCGGTATCGGCCTGATTTTCATCGACCTGCGCCATCACAAAAATGACGCCTTGTTCAACGTTCGGCTCACCCGGCTGTCTGGAAACATCGGCAGATGCCTGGAGAAGCCCACCAGCAAAGCCGCCGCAGGCCCCACCGACAAGAGTTAGGCCAGCCACCGCTCCGACAGGATCAATGCCGGTGGCCTCAAAAGCACCCAGGCCGATTAACAGACCAGCGGCCGCGCCAAGCGCGGCACCGCCCGGACCGCGCAGGACAGCCCTGATTTCGTCGTCGTAAGGTCCGATGACGCTGATCTGTTCTTGAGAAACTCCTGCCGCCTGAAGCGCGGCAACGGCACGCGCTGCCTGGTCGCGGGAATCGAAAAGTCTGCTGATTGTTCGCATTTTGACACTGCCCATCGCATAGTCGCGCGCCGCGCCATTAGAAAAGGCGGGCGGGGGCGACCCCCCCCGGGAGGTGGAGGGAATTTAATTTAGTAGGTTGGTGGTTGGGGGGATAAAAGAAAACGTAGTATTGTATACACCGCCGCTGCG
>NZ_JBVVQA010000051.1:19622-20464 GCF_055811455.1 Mesorhizobium sp. WSM4845 | reverse complement strand
CACCCGCCCGCCCCACCCCCGCCACCGCCCCGGGCGGCCTGGGGGGGGTAAATAAAAATTCGGGTTTTTTTCCGAATTTTCACACTCCCCCCCCCACCGCCCCCCCCCTCTCATTTCCAGGGGGGGGGCGTCTCCTCCCCTCGCGTTCAGGTCACTGAATGATCTTGACGATCTTGCGTGTGCCCGGATCAACAAGAACGGTGCGATTGTCAACGACGACGTAGCGATACTCGACGTCGGGAACCTCGTGAAGCTCGACCGTCTCGGGTATCGTTGAACCGATATTGAGTTCCACCCCAGGGAGTTCCACGGATGCGAGCGGCTGCTTTTTCACATATTCCCTGATCACGGTCTCCTGTTCAGGCGCGATGATCACGTCCTGAGCGGCAACAGCGCCAACGCTGGCCAGCAGAAAAAGGCCCGCGGCTGCGGTGGAAAAATGCATTCTCATAACTGCCTCCTTTATGTCTGTGACTTGTAAGCCCATTTGCGCTGGACGGCATCAGCGCCTTGCTTACCCAAACTTGAGGCAGCCGCAAACGTTCCTTAGCTGGGCTTCGGTCCGATTCGGCAGGCCTTTGCGTAGGACCTAAGTCTGACGCGTCGCGCCCAAAGGACGATGCTGCGGGTTTCGGGGCGCACCGACTGCACGCTTCAATTGCTATGAACCATGGGCGCTATGAAACCGTAGGCGCTTTGAACCGTAGGCGACAGCGGAACGGCAAGACGGCCCCCCCCGGCCCAGCGGCGGGGGGGGCCGCCCCCCGCCCATTAAGTGAAAAGAATATTTTTAAGATCCTGCGGGTGGCTGGGTAGACAAGAAACGTCCGCATGTGGACGAC
>NZ_JBVVQA010000051.1:0-19612 GCF_055811455.1 Mesorhizobium sp. WSM4845 | reverse complement strand
TTTCCTGTTGTTCTCTTTTTGGGGGGGTTTTTTTCCCCCCCCGCCCCCCGGGCCCGCCCCCCCCCCCCCCGCCCCCCCCCCCCCCCCCGCGTCTCCTCCCCAGGCCATTTCAGTCAATCGATGATTTTAACGATCCTGCGTGTGCCTGGATCGACAAGAACGGTCCGATTGTCGACGACGACGTAGCGATATTGGACGTCGGGAACTTCATGAAGCTCGACCGTCTCGGGCAGCGCCGAGCCGATATTGAGCTCCACGCCAAGCAGGTTCACCGAGGCGAGCGGCTGCTTTTTCACATACTCCCTGATGACGGTCTCCTGTTCGGGCTGGATGATCACGTCCTGGGCAGCCACGGCGCCGACACTTGCCAGCAGCAGAAATCCTGCGGCTGCAGTGGAAAGATGCATTCTCATAAGTTTTTCCTTCCTGATGAGCTGTCTTGCGCTGGGGACGCATCTTCGTCGCGCCAAGCTCACCTTCAACAACGAGACAGCTGCAAACGTTCCGCGGCTGGGCTTCGGTCCGACCAGAGACGCCGTGCCGATGGACCTAAGTCTGAATTGTCGTGCGCAAAGGGCGACGATGGCGTGTGGCCCGGAACCACGACTGCCAGCACTCGTTGCTCGCCGTGCGTCACGGGAGGAATCGATGGAGAATAGTGTTCACCAAGCCCGCTGGCTACTTGCACCGGTCTTCGCTGTCTCCATTGCCTTCCTGGCAATTGGAATAGTCAGCTGATGAACGACCGACTTAACGATGTGGCTGATGGACGAAGATATCTGCGCAGCTAAGTCCCTTCCTGGGCCGATAAGGGACCACCCGCCATTCCTCGATTTGGCGGGTGGTCCCTCGTTTGCGTCCAATGTTCAAACGAGCTTTAGTGGGAAAACGGAAATGGACGACAACAACAAAGATCGATCGTTTCTCGACCGCGACCGCCTTTCGGTGGACCAGTATTACGAGGTGGAGCATTTCGCGCGAGAAAATGGCGTTTCGCCCAGCCAGGTCAGCAGGCTGATCAAAAAGAACGGCAACGATCGGGTGACACTTACGCAAGCGGTGAGAGCATTGCGCGACCGGAAGTGAAAGACGCCGCACCTTCCGCCGCGCTGCCAGGGGCGACCGGTGCCGGCAGCACGTGGTTGAGGAGTCATATTTGCTGCCTCGCTCAACCATGGCAGTGGCGCTTGCGCAAAAAACCGCAAGGTTGCGGTTTTCGTCCAGCCCGCAAGCCCTAAGTTCCCTTGTTATTGATCGGTGCAGATCAAAGATGGCGTCATTTAGCGTCGTTCGACGACAGATTGGCTGGTTCTCTCGAATCGTGCCGCTGGCGCGACGCGCCGCCGACCGGGCCGGTGGAGATATGGCGCCATACAGACCGACAAGATTGCTCGATCGGTGGAATGCACTGTCGCTGGCCACTCAGTTTCTGCTCGCCGGCGGGCTGTTCTCGCTGTCGGCGATGATCGTGGTGGGAATGTCCGTGACAAGCCAGATTGAAGCCGCGGTCACCCGGAACTCGGCCGCCTCTACCGCTCTTTACGTCGACAGCGTCATCGCGCCGCTGCTTCCCGACATGCGCAGGAGCGAGATGCTGGACGAGAGCGTTGCGCACGCGCTGGATGAAACGCTGGGACAAGGCGCGCTCGGCAAAAGGCTCGAATCGTTCAAGCTATGGCGCCGCGATGGCACCATCCTCTATTCGACCAATAAGAATTTGGTCGGGAAGCGCTTTCCACTCAGCGACAATCTCCGGGCCGCATTCGCCGGCGACATCGTTGCTGAATTGGACAGGCACTATGACAACCAGGCTGAGAGGGACAGCGGCCTGCATCTTCTTGAAATCTATAATCCGATGCTTCAGCCATGGTCGGGCGAAGTCGTGGCTGTTTTGGAATTCGACGAGATCGCCACCGATTTTGAGAAGGATCTCCGGCAGGCACTGGTTCGGACCTGGTTCGATGTCGCAGCCGTCACCGCGGTTTTTTTCCTCGGTCTTTCGGTGATCGTTTTTCGTGGCAGCCGCACGATTCGTTCGCAGAGCCGCTCCTTGAAGCAGCGCATTGCCGAACTTTCCGTCCTGGTTGCTCAAAACAGAATGTTGAGGCTGCGGGTGCAGCGTGCTTCGCAGCGCGCCACGGCACTTAACGAGCGTTACCTCAGGCGGATCGGCGCGGACCTGCACGACGGGCCGGCGCAACTGGTTGCCCTCGCTGCGCTAGGGATTGACAGCCCCGTGCTAGCCGATCCTGCCACGCCGGCTGCGGCGCGCGCGCGCGAATTGCAGGTGGTCAAAGCGAATCTGGACGACGCGATGCGAGAAATCAGGAATGTCAGCAAGGGTCTTATGCTGCCGCATGTCGAGAATGCCGAGTTGACGGAAATCCTCGAGCTTGCCGTGCGAGCGCACGAAGAGCGGACCGGCGTCAAAGTGATGCTGTCCATGACCGGGAACCACACACCCTTATCGCCAGCGGCCAAGATCTGCATCTTTCGCTTCATTCAGGAGGCGCTGAACAACGGCTTCCACCATGCCGGGGGTGCCGGTCAATCGGTCGCGAAACATTTCGACGGGGAGCGCGTTTCTATCGAGGTTTCCGACACCGGCCCAGGTTTCGACCCGAAGATCATCCATCCTGAACGGCTGGGGCTCATCGGGCTGCGTGAGCGGGTGGAAAGCCTCGGCGGCCAATTTGATGTAACATCTTCACAGGATGGCACGGTGGTGAAAATGGTTCTCAACACAGTCGAAATAGGACAGGCGTGATGGCAGCGACCATAAAGCTCGCCATTGTCGACGACCATCCGCTGTTCAGGGAAGGTGTTGTGCGCACCCTCGAGCAGATCGGCGGGTTCGAGATCGTTGCCCAAGGCAGCAGCAGAGATGACGCCTTGCGGATATCGGAAGACCAGCAACTCGATATTCTGCTGATGGACATCTCGGTGCCTGGAGGGGGCCTCAGCGCGGTCGAGCCGGCTCTGGAGCGGCACCCGGATTTGAAAATCGTGATGCTGACCGTTTCGGAGGAAAACCAGCACGTCATGGCCGCCTTGCAGAGCGGGGCAAGAGGCTACGTCCTAAAAGGTGTCGGATCGAGAACCCTGGCCGCCATACTGCGCACGGTGGCGATGGGCGAACGGTATGTTTGTCCGCAATTGTCGGCGCGCGTGTTGGTCGACCTGTCGAGCCAATCAACTGCGATCGAGAAACCCGACGTTCTGGCCGAACTCACCAGTCGCGAAAGAGAGATCCTGACGCTCGTTGCCGCGGGATTGAGCAACAAGCGGATCGGTCTTCAGCTGAACCTGCACGAGAAAACCATAAAGCACCACATGACGCGGATTCTGGCCAAGCTCAATGTGAGCAACCGCACCGAAGCCGCGATGACATTGCGCGACGCGACCGAGCATCAGCATCCGCCTGTCCGCGATCCTGCATGAAGCAAGACAGCCTTGCGGCCTGTGGAACGCGCCATCACTCGATCATCCGGAGCAGTCTTGCCCGATCGGAGTTCTTTGCCTGCCGCCGAATGATGGTGCGGCCCATGGCATCGCGCATCTCGTAATGGCCGCCGTCGATGCGCTCGCTCAGCCCGTTGGAATGCACCACACCCACGCTTGCCCCGCGCACCTCGATCCGGTCTCCAGTGGTCACGTTGATATACGTCTTGGGCTTGTTGCCAGGATTTAGCGCGGTAGCCGGATTTGTCGGGGGAGTGACGTTCAGTGCTTTTGCTTCGTTCGCATTGCCGTTCGGGTCCGTGGCCTGTGGGGCTGTGGCATTTCCAGGGTCTGTGGCATTTCCAGGAGCGTTTCCAGAGTTGCCGGGGCTTTCAGTGTCTCCTGAGTTGCCGGAGCCAGAGTTGCCGGAGCCAGTGTTGCCGGAGCCGGAGTTGCCGGAGCCAGAGTTGCCGGAGCCGGAGTTGCCGGAGCCGGAGTTGCCGGAATCAGAGTTGCCGGAGTCCGAGTTCCCAGCGTTCCCAGAGTTCCCTTGTGCCCAGGCGGCCTGTGGGCTTAGCGTCAGGGACAGGCCGTCCTGTGCCACACGGTAGGGGCTGACGACGAGAACCAAGGCCGATGCGCTCAGGCAGATGGCGACGCGAAGCCCTCGAAGAGATTTGAGACTGCGCTGCGATTGAGGCCGGGCAGGCCGCGCACCGGCGAGAACTCTTGTCTCACAATGCTTCGGGCGCTGCGGCCGTATTGCGTCTGTGATCAATGAATTTGCCAATAGCACGCCAGAATATCCTTTTACCGTCACGCCCTATGTTGCATCTCTGCCTATTTCGAATTCGCCCAAGTCAATCCTTCGCCCAAGCCAATCTTCTGAACTGCACCGATTCATCAGGCTTTCGCCATCATCGGGCTGTGTCAAGACCCACCAGTCTCGAGGGGGAGAACCGGTGGGTCTCGCTGGCGCAGGAAGGGACTCATGACTGCGCGAGTGCGTTGCCTTCATCGGTGGACCTCATCAGCCGATGAAAAGCCCAACGGCTGCAACCCCGAACGCCAGGCCAAATATCGGAAAAAGCAGCCAACGTGCCTGGTGAATGCTGGGGTCCATTGCAGCCTCCTGTCACGGTGTCGGGATCGCAACGACGCCAGCAGGAGCTCGGTTCCTACAAACTCCCCCATTTGAGGCTTTTGCCATAGCGGTCCCGGACCAAAGCACTGCCTGGGCCAGCCCATGGTCGGCAAGCGGCCAGACCGAAGTCCTAGCTCAGGCCTTTTGAGCAGGGAGGACGCCGTCCAGATGTAATCCAGGTGGGAAGCGGCTGAAGAAACCTCGACACGCAGAAAGCCTGTCAGTTTGAACAGGCGTAATAGCCGTGCCTTTGGTGGCAGAGACTGGTCCATGCAAACGAGGGGTCCGCCGTGGGGCAGCGGACCCCTCGTTTAGCCCGAACTAGGGCGTCAGGCCAGAATAAGGACGATCTTGAATGTATCCGGGTCGACGATGACGATACGGCCATCGGCCAACACGAAATACTGGTACTCTTCGTAAGCCGGGACGATCTCGATGATTCGCCGTGGCAGAGGACGCAGTTCAACCCTCTGCCGCGGAACCTCGACACCCACTGAGATGTCAAAATCGACGTCGGCAACCGGGTCGACCTTTTCCTCCTTGAGGATCTGGGTGATTTGCGTTTTCTGTTCAACGGTCACATTGCTGATCGCGCCGGTCTCCGTCTCATCCGGTGGCTGAGTAGTGCCCTGGGTCTGCTGCTCGGTGGTGGTACCGGCCTCGCCCTGGGTCTGCTGCTCGGTCTGGGTCTTGGCCTCGCCCTGAGTCTGTTGCTCGGTGGTGGCGCCGGCCTCGCCCTGGGTCTGCTGCTCGGTCTGGGTCTTGGCCTTGTCCTGCGCCTGTTGCTCGGTTGTGGCGCCAGCCTCGCCTTGAGTCTGCTGCTCGGTGGTTACGCCGGCTTTACCCTGGGCTTGCTCGTCGGTCTGCATCTTCGCCTTGCCTTGAGCCTGCTCCTTGGTGGTGGCGCCGGCCTTACCCTGTTCGCCCATCGCACCTTCCGGGCAACCGGCCGAGCCGGCCGGGCAATCGGTGCCGGACTGGCTTTGGGCCGGCTGCTGTTCCTGAGCGAATGCTGCGCCACAGCCAACGCCTATGGCCAGCATACTGGTGATCAGAACTTTTTTCACGAGACGTCTCCTTCGAAAAGTCTGTCCCTTCATGGGGAAAACCACCTCTGGAATGTTTTGTTCCAGGCGAATTGACCGGGCGCGGAAGCCGCGTCCAGGCGCGCGCCGGACTGAGCCAGCGAGCGCGCCGATCGTCAGGAAAGGGGAGTTCATGGTGGAGGAAATCGAATGCTTGGCCGATGCTTTCGAGTTCCTGCAGGAATGGCCGAACAATCGCAGAGGGCCAATCTTTGACACGGCGTTCCGCGCCTGCCAGCGCGCCTATGATGGCCAGGTTCCCATTTCCGTTGCACGCGAGGCTTTCGCCGGCTTCGCGAGATCGGCCAAAATACTCGAGGACGCCTCTGCAGCTATGCCCTGGATGACGGCACAGAAAACCGGTCGCGGTGGCGTGACGGCGTAACCGATGTAGCTGCCTAAAGCGCGTCGCGTTGGAATGGACCCATGCGACGCATGCGGCTCGCTTAGGGTTTTTGAAAGTATGCATGCCGTATTGCAAAACCGCTGCGCACCCTCGGTTCCAGCCCGAGGGCGTGCTTTTGCGCGACATGCATTGGCGAAAAGATGGCCGGCGCCGCAGGGAGCGGGGGAGGTGGGGTTGCCTAGGTTGGCGCCGGCCAGGCGGCGTTGGGGTTCGCCACGCAGGAAGCGTAGCAAAGTTCGCCAGATCGGTTATGGCGTGATCGCGGAAGTTCGCCGGGCCCGCCTATGCCTCCGGGGGTTTCCCTTCCAACGTTGTTTGTTCGAGGGGCTTTTCCTGCGCGCGTTCGCCGATTTGGGGCGGCGTGCTCGCCGATCGGAACTGCGTACTTAGAAATCGCACTTCTGGGCTTATGCAACGAACGCCAGCTAATCCGGCTTTGGCACAGAGGTTATCGTCGCCAGATAGAAGCCCGAGCAAATCGAAGTCGGATCATCTCTTTCATTAGGCTTTTTGGCCGTCCAATTCGGGAACAATTCGCGTGAAAAGAATTCTGCTCTGCGTCGCGTCCTCTGCCTTGGCCCTTCTGTCGGTATCTGTCCCTGCCTTTGCGGAGGGAGATGCTGCGCTGGGGCAAAGGGCGTTTCAACGCTGCTCAGGCTGTCATTCAACCGCCGACCAGAAAAAAGCCGGCCCCGGCCTCGGCGGTATTGTCGGACGGCCGGCCGGATCTATGGAGGGGTACCGTTATTCGAAAGCCCTGAAGTCGTCCGGATTGGTATGGGACGAGGCAACGCTGGACCGGTTTCTAGCGGCGCCCGGCGAGGTTGTTCCGAAAACGACGATGACGATGGCCGTGTCCAAGCCTGAGGACCGACAGAATATTGTCGCATACCTGAAGTCCTTGTCGCAGTAGACTCGAATTTGCATCCCGGAATGCGGGCATCGTTTTCGAACCCGCCCGCCGCCATGCGCCGGCCTCCAACCCTGAGCACGTGCAGTCTCTGCGACCTGCGGCAACGGACCCGCTTTGCTCCGACGACGCATTGGACAACGACACTCGTATTCGCCTTCAACAGTCCGGGAAGAAGTGGGCTTGCCAAGTCCCCAAGTGGATGATGATTGCGTTGTTCTTAGCAGTCGCAGGGTTGGTTGCGGCCGTCGTGCTCTACCCCAGCGAGTTTCTGGTTGTTCTGACTGTCCTTTATCTCGCCTCCATTCCGATCAGCTGGATCAGTTTCCGTCATGATGGGAAAATTCACGACGGAATCGATGTCGAAACCGCTCAGGTAGTGGAATGACATCTGGAAGCCTTGATGGCTGTCCAGTTCTCGGCTCGGGCAGGCAGCAACTACCTCGCGGCAACCGCCGCCTCCCACCTATGGCGACCTTCCAAACATCTGCAACGATTAGGGCCGCGCCACTCTTCCCCGATCTGTGAGGGGACAGTCTCGGGCGGGTACCAAGCGTCGGATTCAATCCACTCTAGCAGGGTTTATGCACAGCGCTGAACGTTTGGCGGCCTGAGGTGTTGATCTTTCGAAGCGGAAGCAACAGTCCTTTTCAGGGCCGTTCGCCGCAACTGGCGCATCTACTGCTATTCGATCCCAGTGAACGGCAATGCCGGCGCTGACCGCGCAAACGCGGACGTGCCTCGCCTGTGTGACGCATTCAGAAACCACGTTTCTAAGGTCATGCAAATTGCGCAGTCTAATCCAGCATCGCCCGGCGAGCTAGCTTTAGCGCTAGTCACCAAATTGCCAATGTCTCAGTCGGCCGGGAAGCTCCAGGCCGCTTGGCAAGCCTGTTCGGGTGGAGCAACCCAGGAGAACTACCGGCCATGATCTCACTGAATATCAACGGGCGAGAGCACGAGATTGACGTTGACCCCGAAACTCCGATCCTTTGGGTCCTGCGTGACACGCTCGGAATGAGCGGCACCAAATTCGGCTGCGGCGCAGCGCTCTGTGGCGCCTGTACGGTGCATCTGGATGGCGAGGCAATCCGCTCGTGCAGCACACCGGTTTCCGCCGTTGAAAGCGGCAGGATCACCACGATTGAAAAGACAACCGACGGCACCGACCGTGTCGGCGCGGCTGTCCACGCTGCATGGGTCAGGCACGACGTGGCACAATGCGGCTACTGTCAGAGCGGCCAGATCATGAGCGCGACGGCTTTGCTCGCGTCGCTGTCGCCCGGCGCGCAGCCGACCGCCGAAGAGATCGACTCCGCCATGGCCGGAAACATCTGCCGCTGTGGAACCTATGCCCGTATCCGCGCCGCTATAGCCGACGCCGCCAGCACCCTCGTCTGAAGGAGACGCATATGTTCCCCAACATGGATCACAAAGAGCTGCCGCGTGCGCTGCAACACATCCTGGAACGGGGCCGTTCAACGACGGTCCAGGCGATACCACGCCGCAGCTTTCTCAAGCTGACGGGGACCCTCGGCCTGGCTGTCGGCATTTTCCCTGATTTGGCAGTCGCGCAGTCGTCCGAGGCCGATGAGGCGGCAGCCAGTCTGAAGCCGACCGAGCAGCCCTCTGCATTTGTCCACATCGCGCCCAATGGAGAGGTTACGGTCACAATCAACCGGCTGGAGTTCGGTCAAGGCGTCCAAACGGCATTGCCCATGATCCTTGCCGAAGAACTCGATGCGGACTGGAACCTGGTGCGCAGCCAACTCGGCACCAATGACATCGCCTATGTCGATCCGCTCTTCGGCATGCACCTTACCGGCGGTTCGAACACAATCAAGAACAGCTTTACGCAGTATCGCGAGCTGGGTGCTCGTGTTCGCGCCATGCTGCTGGCGGCCGCGGCGACCCGCTGGAATGTGGAGGCGTCCACTCTGCGAACCGAGGCCGGCGCGGTTCTGGCCTCCGATGGCCGCAAGCTCGGTTATGGAGAACTTGCCGAAGCGGCCATGGCCTTGCCAGTGCCGCAGAAGATTGCGCTGAAGGATCCCAAGGATTTCCGCATCATCGGCCAGCCCACCCGGCGTTTGGACGCTCAAGCCAAGAGCAGCGGCCAACAGAGTTTTGGCATCGACTTCAAGTTGCCGGGACAGTTGACGGCCGTGGTGGCTCGTCCTCCGGTCTTCGGAGCCAGGATAGCCACCCTGGACGACAGCGCAGCCCGCGCCGTCAAGGGCGTGAGGGCCGTCCTGCGCGTGCCGCTGGATCGCGGTGCCGAGGGCGTGGCCGTCGTGGCCGACGGATATTGGCAGGCGTCTCAGGGCCGCGATGCCCTTAAGGTGGAGTGGGACACATCTGCCGTCGAAAAGGTCGATAGCGAACGGCAACTCGCGCACTATCGCGAGATGGCCAGTCGGCCCGGCCCGCGCCAGTTCGATTCAGACATGGTGCCATTGGAAACGGCGCCGCTGAAGCTGGAAGCTGAGTTCGTGTTCCCGTATCTCGCCCACGCGGCGATGGAACCGTTGAACTGCACGGTACGGCTTGCCGATGATCGTGCCGAGATCTGGATGGGAAGCCAAAGTGCCGGACCCGATGCCGCCGCTGCCGCAGCCGCGCTCGGCCTCAAGCCGGAACAGGTCGTGCTTAACGTGCAGATGTCGGGCGGCGGCTTCGGTCGGCGCTTTTCCAGCACCTCCGACACCGTGGTCGAGGCCTGCGAAATAGCCAAGGCCGCCAGGTCGGCGGGGCTGAATGCACCGATCCGTACGCTTTGGAGCCGCGAGGACGATATGAGGGGCGGCTACTACCGTCCACTGCACCTGCACCGCGCCCGCATCGGCTTTGACAATCAAGGCAAGGTGCTGGCCTGGGATCACAGCATCGTCGGCCAGTCGATACTTACCGGAACCGTGTTCGAGCAGTTCATGGTGAAGAATGGCATCGACGCCGCCGCGACGGAGGGCATGCGGGCTCCCTATCCGCTTCCAATGCGGCTGACCGTGCATCATCCCAAGGACAACGTGCCGGTTCTGTGGTGGCGCAGCGTCGGCTCCACCCATACGGCTTATGTGATGGAGACCCTGCTCGACGATATAGCGCGTGCAACCGGCCAAGACCCTGTAGCCTACCGCATGCAGCTCTTCGGCGATCAGCACATCCGCCATCGTGACGCATTGCAACTGGCCGTTGACAAGAGCGGGTATGGCAAGACGCAATTGTCCGAGGGGCGGGCCTGGGGTGTGGCGGTGCACGAGTCCTTCAGCTCAGTGGTCGCTTACGTGGTGGAAGCCTCTGTTGCCGATGGACAGCCTAAACTGCATCGGGTCACGGCCGGGGTTCACTGCAATCTGGCCGTCAACCCTCTGACCGTGGAGGCGCAGGTACAGGGCGCGGCGATCATGGGCTTGTCGATGTGCTTGGCAGGCTCTGCAATTACGCTCAAGGACGGCGTCGTCGAGCAGAGCAACTTCAGTGACTATACGGTGGCGCGCATCACGGACGTGCCGGAATTCGACATCCACATCGTCCCTAGCGCCGAACCGCCCACGGGCATGGGCGAGCCCGGCTTGCCACCATTGGCGCCGGCATTTGCCAACGCAATAGCACGGCTCACGGGAAAACCGCTGCGTCAATTGCCGTTCAATCTGACGTAGCCGTTTTTACGCCAGACCGCTTCTGCTCGCTGCTTGCTGTTCCGGCAGCGAGCAAGGCAGATAACGCCTTGTCGGCGCTCGGCTGCCATCGAGGCGTTCGGAATCCGCGCAGTACCAGGCAGTCCTGATGCTGACTCGTGCCGTCGGGGCTGCGCGGAGCATAAATATGACGAGACAGGCATGCTGATTATCCGCCATAATCCTCATGGATACAGAAATGAGGTTTGTAGGTGAGAAAAGGCGACTTCAGCGAATGGGCTGTGTTTATCGCGGTTGCCGAGGAGGGGAGTTTTACACGCGCGGCCGCGAAGCTCGGCCTCTCCCAATCCGCGCTCAGCTATGCGGTGCGCATGCTCGAACAACGGATCAGTGTGCGGTTGATCTCGCGAACGACGCGCAGCCTGTCGCTGACCGAGGCAGGCGAAAGGCTGCTTATCAGCCTGCGCCCGGCATTCGACCATATCGACAGTGAAATTGCTGCGCTCACGGCGCTTCGCGACAAGCCTGCAGGCACGATCCGCATCACCACGTTCCGGCATGCCGCCCAAACTGTCCTGTGGCCCGTATTGTCGAAACTGCTGCAGAATTATCCCGACATCACGGTTGAGGTCCATGTCGATGAAGGTCTCACCGACATTGTCGCAGAGCGCTTCGACGCCGGTATCCGCATGGGCGAACAGGTGCAAAAGGACATGGTTGCGGTCCGGATTAGCCCCGACGTCAGGATGGCAGTCGTGGGATCCCCGGCCTACTTTGCCAATCGTCCCGCCCCGCAGACACCCCGCGAGTTGAGCGAACACCGATGCGCAAGCTATCGCCAGAACTCCGGGGGCGGCCTTTATGCCTGGGAGTTCGAACAGGACGGTGTCGAACTTGAGGTCCGGGTCAATGGACCGGTTATTTTCAACGACAACGAGATGCTCTTGCATGCCGCGGTCGATGGCTTGTGTTTGGTGTACACGTTCGAAAACCAGATATCCCAGCATGTTGCGGACGGTCGCCTGGTCCGGGTGCTGGAAGACTGGTGCCCGCCATATTCCGGATACCACCTCTATTATCCAAGCCGGCGGCAGCATACTGCCGCCTTCACGCTTCTGGTCGACGCTCTCCGATACAGGGAATAACGGGGCGGACCGACCATTTAGCAGTGCGATTTCTAACTTCATGCCGATTATGCCGTCTAATCGGCCGGCGCGCCATCACCTAAACTTCCTGTTCATCGAAAACAGGAGTTGGATATGAGCAAAGTCTGGTTCATCACCGGGGCTGGCAGCGGCATCGGCGCCGCAACCGCCAGGGCTGCACTGGGAGCAGGTGATCGGGTGGTCGCCACCGGCCGCAATCCCGACAAGATAAGGAACGCCCTGCGTGGTGTCGCCAGCGACAGACTTGCGGTCGTCCAGTTGGACGTGGCCGATGCAATTCAGGCCAAGGCGGCCGTCGACAAGGCGATGGAGGCGTTCGGCCGCATCGACGTTCTGGTCAACAATGCCGGTTACAGCCTGCTCGGCAATTTCGAAGAGTTGACCACCGCTGAAATCGATGGGCTGATTTCGACCAATCTGCACGGCGTGGTTCACGTCATGCGTGCGGTCATTCCGGTCATGCGCAAGCGGCGCTCAGGACACATTATCAACGTCAGTTCGCTCGCCGGAATCATCGGCTTCAAGCATTGCGGAGCCTATAGCGCCGCCAAGTTCGCCGTCGAAGGCCTTTCGCAGTCGGTGGCTCAGGAAGTCGCTCAATTCGGCGTCAGGGTCACAGCCGTCGCGCCGGGCTTCTTCCGCACCGACCTCCTCGATGATCAGAACGCCAGGTACGGCAGCAGCACCATCGACGCCGCGTGGCTAGTCATGTTGCTATTTAGCAATGGCGCGAACAGCCTGGAGGCACTCAGGGCAGGGCTAGGGTCCGAAGAGCGTCGCCGAGCTTAGGCGTCACGGATTTTCGCTGTCGCGGCGCTCTAGCCTTGCGACGGTCTCAATGATTGCCTTCGCAAGTGCTTCGCCCTCGTGGATAGGGCGTACTACAAGTTTTAGGCGCAGTGCTTTCTTCGCTCGGCAGCCACCATCTTGCTCAGCAACTTGGAACATAAGTGAGGCAGAAACATTGTTGGCGCCATGGACAAGAACGATGGCGACAATCTTCCTGAGTGGTTTCCGGGCAACCTGCCCGAGGATCCAGTGATCCTAGCCGATATCACGAAAAGAATTTCGAGAGAGATCGAGGGTAAAATCGGGCCGGACGGTTTCGCGGTCACGGAGGCGTGGCGGGATCGCAATCTGGTTGAGGAATGGGAAGAAGCTGACGCCGTCCTAGACAGCCAGCCGCCCGTGCTTCCGTTCCTGGTTCTGTATGTGCTCTCAATGTTGGGCTTGGCATGGTACGCCCTCGCTGGCAGGTATTTTCTATAGCGCCTGAGTTTCCGTTACGCACGGCGAAGGTGTGCACGTCGCAGCCCGAGCTTTGAGTAGCGAGAGCGAGAGTCAATGGGCGGCCCAGCAGTCAGTTGGAGGTGGGCGGGTGGCCGCTGGGCCTGACCGGCGAGGGGGCGTCTGCGGGACAGTCGCCGGCTACTTCTAGATAGGCGGCTAAATGCATCATTTGTAATTTAGTAAAATGGTCACGTTCCGTTCCCCTGGCTGTCAAATCGGATGAGCCTAGAGTCAATTTGATGCCTAAAAGAGTGAGTGCCGGCGCTGGCACAAGGGGCCGCCAGGACGCGCGAGGTGCTTCGGCGGTGTAGGACAGCGGCCAGCGGGAACGCACGCTGGCGAGGCTCTGTACGGCACGGAAAAACCACGGCGCCCGTGGGCCTGTCCCACAGTGGGTCATTTGCTGCTGGCACCCCAATTGCATGGTCAGCATCGGGGCGAGTGGGGGGCCCGCCGCTTCGCAAATGGAGCGGCGGGGCTTTTTGCATTTCAGCCATCACCGCAGGTTCGAGCGGCCCGACAGCCACTATTGGGGGTGATCAACAGCCGGCCGCCGGGCCTAACCAGCAAACGGGGTAGGTTCGCCGGCTGGGAAGACTGTAGGCCGCTCAAGCATCGCTGCTAACTTAGCAAGACGGCTGTGTTCGGTTCCTCTAGCCCTCAAATCGGATGAGCCTAGACTCGGTTCCATGAGTGGGTGTCGGGCAGGCTTGTTCAACGCTTTAGTCAGAACGCGCATTTCTTGTATTTAAAGGCACCAACCATCGCATCAAAGCGCTCAAAGTGGGTTGCGTCGATGATGCGGAATGACCATGAAAAGTTCCGGGATACAGCAGCGTCCGCACAGGTTAATAGGGCGGAGAAGCGGTCGTTCTCCTCGTTGACTTGCGAGATCGTGCAGGCGCCCCCAACCGGGCCCTTTCCCTTGTTGCCGGTAATGATGAAACCGTGCTCGGACGCATAGGTACGGTCCTTGAAGCGGACTTTCCCCTGGATCTTCTCGAACACCCTCGTGCAGTCGGTGCGTTCCCCGACCCATACGCCTTGCAAAACCTCAAGAGCATCGCCCCATGCTACGGATGCGCTAGCGGCGAAAAGTGCCGATCCCAGGAGCAGTGCTGCCTTCGAACGATTGGACTGCCATCTCAGTGCTGCTATGACGAGGTGCATCAGGAATCTCCAAAGCCGTTTCAGTTGATGCCCCTCCAACCGCAAAAGCGGAAGTCACTAGAAAGCTTTTACCGGCAGAATGTTGAACGACTAGGCCACTAGCTTTGGTTCGATGCAAGCTTCCTCCGAATTGCGCTAATGGCATTGACGATCGCCTCCGCTGCCTGGCGGTCAAGCGCAACATCCAGGCGGCCTTCTGTCGTCTGGATTGAGAGGATTCCGAGATTGCCGATCTTGTCCGTGACCGTTTCGACATGAATCTCTGTCGGCACATAAGGCGGCTTTTCCATAGGACCCATCGCTTACCTCCTGGTAGCGGTGTGCTGCTGGAGATCTCTCCTTTGACAACTCCCAAGGGCAGCATCGCGCCGATCTGGCGCAAAGGCAAGCCAGAGCAATCCGCATAAAGGGTTATCGCATAAAAGTGTAGTTTCAAGTGCAAGGGCGCGCTGACGATTTCCGTGTTATTTCTTCCTCAACCTCACCCCTGCGCCGCTGCCGTTCTCGGGGATGAACTCGATGCCGGCCGCTTCGAGCGCTGCCTGAAGGTCAAGCAGAGTGCGGTCATACGGCGCCCGCTTCCCAGCTTCGAAACTAGCAATTGTCGCCTTCGCCACCTTGGCAGCCATCGCCAGTTGATCTTGCGACCACCCGATAAGCGCACGGCCGGCTCGGCATTGAGCCGATGCGGAGTCGATGTCCCAAAAGGCTAGGCAGGCCTACTATGAAGCGCTCGGAGGGGATGCGTCATGCTGAAGAAGGACCGCGTTGCCCACTACCTGGAGAAAGCCGAGCGCTTGGAATACATCATCCCGAACTTCGACCCGGCGAACGGGGACATGATCCTGGTGTTCAAGATCGAAGACGCCACCGGCGGGCGCTCATTCCGCCTCTCGCCCGAGCTGGGCGCGGAGTTCCGTTCCTACATTTTCCAGGCGATCCGCGAAAAGGCAAACTGATCAAGCGGAAAACTTTGCCACTTGATAGTCCGCTGCCTCACGGTGGCGGGCTTTTCACTGTTCGGGGGAATAATCCTCTGGTCGAAGAAGCTTGGGCGAGGAGAACCACAACTCCTTGAATTCCACCATCGGCGCCGTCCAAGGCTCCCATTTGTCCATTGCTCGTAGAATCGATAGTCCTGCTTCGAAGGCGACTAAGGATCTCGTCTCCGCTGGTCCTCTATGCTTGAGCCAATCCCGCGTCTCATTAAGACGACGGATCCACTCCTTGCGCTCTGGCGTTGGGCGATTCGGGTTATCGCGAAGGTTTGCCCAAAGGCCCACCTCTTTTTCCGGTGCCATTCCTTCAGCCGCACCGGCTAGGGTGACCGTGACAGCAAAGAGGCCAGCGTGGAACGCAGCGATTGCAGCCTCAATCTGTTGAACCGCAGCTTCTTGGCGGGTGACTGTGAAGACTCGGTAGAACGGGCGCTTCTCAATCATGCGAGCCTCATCTGTAGCCCCAGATGTAGCCCCCGGCGGGGTCTGCCACCTTCGCGAAGGTTGCGAGTTTCAGCTAAGGGTTTGAAATTGTTGGCTCCCCGGGCCGGATTCGAACCAGCGACCAACCGGTTAACAGCCGGTTGCTCTACCACTGAGCTACCGGGGAACAAGAGGCTCTCATGTGAGTGGCGCAGCCTATAGCAAACCCGTTTCGGCTTTGCAAAGAAGCATTTCGTATTTTTCGACGCTTTTTCGCGCCACGATTTCTGGCAATCATGTGCGCGCGTCCTCATATGAGCCGTCTGACGGGGTGCGCGGAACCGAAAACGCGGTTGCGGCTTTCGTCAGCTGGTGCTTTTACCTTGCCCGAACGGACCATTAACCAGACATGAGCGCAGCGAGCCACAACCATCCACCGGCACGGAAAATATCGGTCTTCGGCCGTCAGTTCACCATGCCGCGTTCGCGCGGCCTCAGGATTGCGATCGGCGTCGTGCTGATCTTCGGCGGCATTCTCGGCTTCCTGCCGATCCTGGGGTTCTGGATGGTGCCGATCGGATTGCTGGTGCTCTCCTACGAGTTTGCCTTGGTGCGCCGCCACCGGCGCCGGCTTGTCGTGTGGTGGGAGCGGCGGCGGCGGCCGAACTGACGGGTTTGCACCGCAGGGGCAAGCTTCTGTGAAGGGGCGTCTTTCCGGCTCGACTAAATCTGGCCAATGCCGGAGCGCTTTTCCGGCCCTCGCAGCTCTCCTTCAGAATGGCGGACCTTCTGCTTACCCCACGTAAAGTCCAGGTCCCGGGCTTCCCTTTGCGATACTCCGTACTTAACAATTAACTAATATCTTAATTGCAGGATGCGTATCGACGTTTCGATGCGTGGCATCATGGCCAAGGGGAAACCGTCCGGAATGCACCATGGCCGCTTGACGGCATTTTCGCCGCAACCTATTGGAACCGGGTGGAACGCCGGGAGCAATGAGGCCTCGTGGCGGAGTGGTTACGCAGAGGACTGCAAATCCTTGCACCCCGGTTCGATTCCGGGCGAGGCCTCCAAATGCCCAAGCTCCCGCGCACCAGCGCCAGGGGGCTTGAGTTCCGGTCGAAATGAGCCGCGGTCTTGGCGCGGCAAGCAGATTGGTTTTGGGCGGATTGGTTGGACATGAGCGCTGATTTTGCCGAACGTCGGGTGAAAATGGTCGATGGCCAGATCCGCACCACCGATGTGACCAGTGCGCCGCTGCTCGAGGCGATGCTTGTCGTGCCGCGCGAGGCCTTTGTCGCCCCCGGCCAGCGCGATCTGGCCTATATCGACGAGGACATCCGCATCGCGAATGCAGCGGACGGCCCACGCTATCTCATGGAGCCTTCGCCGCTGGCCAAGCTGATGCAACTGGCGGAGATCGGCCCTGGCGATTCGGCGCTCGATGTCGGCTGCGGCACCGGCTATGCGGCGGCGATCCTGTCGCGGCTGGCAAAGTCGGTCGTCGCGCTGGAAAGCGATCCGGCATTGGTCGAGACCGCCATGTCGACGCTTTCGGCGCTGGGCTGCGACAATGTCAGCGTGGTCAAGGGGTCGCTGCCGGAAGGCCATGCCGCGGGAGCACCCTACGACGTCATTTTCATCGGCGGCAGCGTCGAGAAAGTGCCGGAATCGCTGCTCGACCAGCTTGCGGAAGGCGGCCGGCTCGTCGCCGTCGAAGGGCAGGGGAATTCGGGTGTGGCCCGATTGTTGTTGAAAACAAGGGGGGTTGTAACCGGAAGAGGCGCATTTAATGCGGCAATTAAGCCACTACCGGGATTTGAACGTGCTCATGCGTTTGAATTCTGAGTAATTTTGGCTTGCGGCAAAGGCGTTGTCATGTTCGCTTGCGCTTGAACAATCGTTGCTGATCCGCATAACCGGGGTGTTCTTTTGGGGGCTGACAGCAGGGGACCTGAAACACACCGCGCCGGCTGCTCGAATGGGAGAAGCCGGCGCGGTGTGGTTCCCATGCAAAACGAATGAGGGAATAACGTGCCGTCTTTACGCAAGAGCCTTTTTGCCGCCGTCCTCTTCTCGGCGACCGCGCTTTCTCCGCTGGCCGCCTCGGCGGAAACCATTCTCGGTGCACTTTCAAAAGCCTACCAGAACAATTCCGAGCTCAATTCGGCTCGCGCCGGCGTCCGCGTCACCGATGAGAGCGTTGCCATCGCCAAGTCCGGCTGGCGCCCGACCATCACCGGTTCTGCCAACATCGACTACTCCAGCGAACATTTCAATGCCCGCGGCAATGTACCCGGCGCGAACCGAAGCACGCGTTTGACCACCGGCAACTTCGGCGTCCAGATCGACCAGACCCTGTTCGACGGCTTTCAGACCAGGAACAACGTCGCTGCAGCCGAATCCCAGGTCCGCGCCTCGTTCGAGAGCCTGCGCAACACCGAAGAGAACACTCTGTTCAACGCGGCAAGCGCCTACATGGACGTGATTCGCGACCGCCAAGTGGCGGTGCTGACGGAGCAGAACCTGCAGTTCCTGACCGAGCAGGCGCGCGCTGCGCGTTCGCGCTTCGAAGTCGGCGAAGGCACCCGCACCGACGTGGCCCAGGCCGATGCCGAGCGCTCCTCCGCTGTGGCGGAACTGGCCGCCGCCCGCGCGCAGGCGCTGGCAAGCGCTGCGACTTATCGCCAGATCGTCGGCGATGAGCCAGGCAGGCTCAGGGCCGCTTCGCCGCTATCGAAGCTGTTGCCGTCGAACCTCGATGCGGCGATCGCGATTGCAGCCAGCGAGCACCCGGCCATCCTCTCCACCCAGCATCTGGTCGACGCGGCGGCGTTTTCGGTGAAATCGGCCGAAGGCGCGCTGCTGCCGCAGCTTTCGGCTTCCGCCGGCGTTTCCAGCGACTATCTCAGGGAGAGTCCGGGCGTCGATCTCGGGACGGGGCAGGATGGCACAACCAATTCGGCCAGCATTGGTGCCACCTTGACTATACCGATCTATTCGGGCGGGCGGACGTCGGCGATAGTGCGTCAGAACAAGGAATCGCTCAGCCAGGCCCGGATCGAGGTCGATGTAAGCCGCGACACCGTGCGGCAAGCCGTGACCTCGGCGTGGACGCAATATATCGCCGCCCAGCAAACCGTGGTGGCCAACAGGCAGGTGATCGCCGCCGCGCAGCTTGCCTTGAGCGGGGTTATCGAGGAGCGCAATGTCGGCCAGCGCACCACGCTCGACGTTCTCAACGCCCAGGCCACCCTCATCAACGCCAAGATCAACCAGGCCAGTTCCGAACGCGATTTGGTGGTGGCGAGCTATGCCATCCTGTCTGCTATCGGTCGCCTTTCGGTCGATCGTCTCGCCCTTCAGGTGACGAAATACAGACCCGAAGAACATTACAACGCGGTCAAGGACAAGTGGTTCGGCCTGCGCACGCCAGACGGCCGCTGATCACCTGATAAGTTTCAACTTCCGTCCAGTTTCAAGCCATTTAGAGCCCGCGCCTCCAAAAAGGACGCGCGGGCTCTAATCTGTTGAAATCCAACATGCCCTCAGATTGGGGATTCTCGTAAGTCGATCCGTGGGTTACGCTGTTGCCATGATTCGAATCCGGGTTTGGCCGGACAGGAAATCTGCAACGAGTCACAAGAGCGGCGGATGTGACGATGGCGACGGCAAGCAGCGTACAGCGCGAACCTTCCATGGAGGAGATACTGGCTTCCATCAGGAGGATCATCGAGGACAACGACACCGGCCGCAAGCAGCCGGACGATACGGACGACCTGCTGCAGGATCTGACGTCGGTAGCCGTGCCGGCACCGGCGGTAGCCGTGGCGGCCCCCGCGGGGGCCGGGGCCGGCCCCGCGGGCGGGGCGGCGCCCCCCGCGGGCGGCGGGGGGGCCCCCCCCGCCGGCGGGGGGGGGGGGGCGGGGGGGGGGGGGGGG
>NZ_JBVVQA010000050.1:0-30111 GCF_055811455.1 Mesorhizobium sp. WSM4845 | reverse complement strand
CGCCCCCCCCCCAATCCCCCCGGCGCGCGCGCGCCCCCCCCTCCACCCCCCCCCCCCCCCCCCGGGGGGGGTTTTGGGCGCCGCCCCGAAACCCTGGGGGGTGGGCGGGAACTCACGCTATCCGAGATTTCCCTTTTGGCGAGGCGAAACCATCCGCAGCCCCTTACACCTTGACCAGCTGCTCCACGCGGTCTTTCTCGCCAAATATGCGCAAATAGCGCTCGATCTCTTTTTCGTCGCCGGTGGCCTTGGCGGGATTGTCGGAGAGCTTGACCGCCGGGTGGCCATTGGCCTCGGTGACCTTGCAGACAAGCGAGATGGCGTCGAGCCGGTTGGTTTTGGTCGGCGCGCAGCCCTCGAAATCATTGGTCAGGTTGGTGCCCCAGCCGAAGGACATGCGCACCTTGCCGTGGAAATGGCGGTAGGTTTCCTCGATGGTCTCGACCTCAAGCCCGTCGGAGAAAATCAGCAGCTTCTGTCTGGGGTCCTTGCCCTTTCCGCGCCACCAGGAAAGGATCTTTTCGCCGCCTTCGATCGGCGGCGCGCTGTCGGGGCGAAAACCGGTCCAGTCGGCGATCCAGTCCGGCGCGTCACGCAGGAACGCCGCGGTGCCGAAGGTGTCCGGCAGCACGATCAGCAGATTGCCGCCATAGTAGCGCTGCCAGTCCTGCAGCACCTTGTAGGGCGACTGCTTCATTTCCTTTTCCGAATTGGCGAGCGCGGCGAACACCATCGGCAGTTCATGCGCGTTGGTGCCGAGCGCCTCGAGGTCGTTGTCCATGGCCAAAAGCACGTTGGACGTGCCGGTGAAAGCCTCGCCGATGCCTTCCTTCAGCGCTTCGACGCACCAGCGCTGCCACAGGAAGGAATGGCGGCGGCGGGTGCCGAAATCCGAAATGCGGATATCCGGCAGCGCTTTCAGCCGCTCGGTTTTGGCCCACATCTTGGCCTTGGCGCGAGCATAGAGCACGTCGAGCGCGAAGGGCCCGAACGCCCGCATGGCGGCGCGAGAGCGAAGTTCATTGATAATTGCCAGCGCCGGGATCTCCCAGAGTGTTGTGTACATCCACGGACCGCTGAAAGTGAGCTCGTACTGGCCATCGCGCTTGGAAAGCTCGTATTCCGGCAACTGGAAATTCTCGAGCCAGGCGAGGAATTCCGGTTCAAAAATCTGCTTGCGGCCATAGAAGGTGTTGCCGCCAAGCCAGATCATCTCTTTCTTGGAGAAGCGCAAGGTGCGGGCATGGTCGAGCTGATCGCGCAATTCTGCCTCGTCGATCTCCTCGGCAAGGCGAACCGAGGTGGTCCGGTTGATCAGCGAGAACGTGGTGTCGATCTTGGGATACATGCCCCAGATCATCTGCAGCATCAGCAGCTTGTAGAAATCAGTGTCGAGCAGGCTGCGGACAATGGGGTCGAGCTTCCAGGTGTGGTTGTAGACGCGCCGCGCTATATCGGTCTTGGTCATGTCTCGATGCCGCCTTCGCTGCTCGCCCTAGCTTTTGTTTAGCGCTTTTCCCGGGAAGCCGCTGCGCACTATTCCGGGAATTGCTCCAAATGCCTCTTAGCATTGAATTTTTGAATGCGCCTCCCGCTTTGCCGGCTGGCCCGACAAAAAGAAAAGGCTGCGGGAAGCGCGCTGCGTCGGCTGCAGCAACTTCAGGGCGCGGTCTTGGCGCCGATCACCCTCAGCGCCGGACGCTTCCTGCGGATGCCGATGCGGCCCGCCACCGGCGCATCGGCGCGGCCGTCGGCCTGCTCCTTTTCGGCAAACAGCCAGTCGATGAACAGCTGCACGATCGGCGCCGACCTCATCTCGTTGCGGCAGACGACATAGAAATCGTCGACGGCCGGCACCGACAGGCTGAACGGCGCGACCAGCAGTCCCCTGGCAAGCAGTCCGCTTGCCGTCACCGTATCGCCCAACGCCACGCCATGGCCGTGGACCGCCGCCTCGCTCGCCATGCGCGCGTCGCCGAGATGGTGGCGGCGGCCGCGCTCCAGATCCAGCGCGTCGGCGGCGGCCAGCCAGGTGTGCCATTCGCGGCCGTCGTCCCCGTGCAGGAAGACGTGATCGGCGAGATCGCGCACGGTGCGGATCGGACGGTTGTTGATCAGCGTCGGGCTGACCACCGGGAACAGTTCGAGGCCCGACCATTTGCGCATCCAGCAATCGGTCCAGCTGCCATCGCCATAATGCACGCAGATATCGATATGTGGCGCGCGGACGTCCTTGGCATCATTCGACGGGATCAGCGTCAGCCTGATATCGGGATACTGCGAGGTGAAGCTGCCGAGCCGCGGGATCATCCACAGCAGCAGCAGTGCCGGCACGCAGGACACCGACAGGGCGCCGGTGCTCGCCGGCCTTGTCATGCGCTGCGTGGCGGCGGCGATGCCGTCGAAGGCAGTCGACACCGCCGGCAGCAATTCGGCGCCGTGCGGCGTCAGCTTCACCCGCTGACCGGCGCGCTGGAACAGCTTGACGCCCAGCGACTGTTCGAGCGCCTTAATCTGATGGCTGACGGCGCCGTGGGTGACGTTGAGCTCAGCCGCCGCCTTGGTCAGCGAGGCATGGCGCGCCGTCGCCTCGAAGGCCCGCAATGGATTCAGGGGAGGCAGACGCTTGGCCATCGGAGCCTCAAAGGAACACGATCCCCCCGGTTTTGGATAAGGCCGTGCTCGACATCAATGTGAGATTTTCTCACAGCAAACACCCTAACAATATCAATTGATTTTTCAATGCAGCTGCAAGACACTTTGGCTCGTACAGCATCAAGACGTGAAATCCGCAGGCAGCCGGCAGGAATGGCGACCGTCATTGATGGCCGCACTGCACCAGCCATGGAGGACCGACATGGGTTATAACAGCGGCAAGCTCGAAGCGTTGCGCCGCAAATATGGCGAAAGCCATGGCGGCGAGATGTTCGACCCAAAATTCCGGCGCGTCGCCGACAAGATTTTTTCCAAGAGCGGCACGCGGCTGGCGCCCTATTCCGGCATCCCGACCTTCCTCAGCGCGCCTTACCGGGAAATAGCCGCCGACAATCCTGATTTCGGCGATCTGCAGGTGGCGATGATCGGCGTGCCGATGGACCTTGGCGTGACCAACCGGCCGGGCGCCCGCTTCGGGCCAAGGGCACTGCGCGCCATCGAGCGCATCGGCCCCTACAACCATGTGCTGGAATGCGCGCCGACACACGAACTGAAGGTGGCCGACATCGGCGACGTGCCGTTCCAGAGCCGCTACCGGCTGGAAACCAGCCATGACGACATCGAGCGCCGGACGAACCAGATCGTCGACGCCGGCGTCATTCCGCTTTCGGTCGGCGGCGATCATTCGATCAGCCATCCGATCCTGAAGGCTGTCGGCAAAAAAGCGCCGGTCGGCATGATCCATATCGACGCCCACTGCGACACCAGCGGCCTGTTCGACATGACCAAGTTCCACCATGGCGGCCCGTTCCGCAACGCGGTGCTCGACGGCGTGCTCGACCCGTCGCGCACCATCCAGATCGGCATCCGCGGATCGGCCGAATATCTGTGGGAGTTCACCTACGAATCCGGCATGACCGTCGTGCATGCCGAAGAGGTGACCGGCCTCGGCATCCCAGCCATCATCGCGAAGGCGCGCGGAATAGTCGGCGATGGCCCGACCTATGTGTCCTTCGACATCGACAGCATCGACCCGGCCTTTGCGCCCGGCACCGGCACGCCGGAAGTAGGCGGGCTGACGACGCGGGAAGTGCTTGAACTGCTGCGCGGCCTGAAGGGCCTCAACATCGTCGGCGGCGACGTCGTCGAGGTGGCGCCGCAATATGACGCGACCACCAACACCGCCCATGCCGGCGCGCAGGTGCTGTTCGAGATCCTCAGCCTGATGGTGTTCAGCCCGGTGATCTCAGGCAAGCGAGCTTAACGCACATCCAAGGCGACCGCCGCGCTGGAGCCGGCGGCCGCATTCAAACAAAACAAGCTTCCAGCAGGGGAACGACAATGACATTTCACATGAAATCATCCATCGCCGCCGTGCTGCTGCTCGCCGGCCTCGGTCTTGCCACCCAGGCCGCCAATGCCGACGCGCTCGACGACATCACCAAGGCCGGCGCGATCAATGTCGGCATTTTCTCCGACTTTCCGCCCTTCTCCTCGGCCAGCGCCGATATGAGCATCAAGGGCTATGACATCGACGTGGCGCAGTTCATCGCCGACCAGCTCAAGATCAAGCTCAACTTGGTCAGCGTGACCGGGCAGAACCGCATTCCGTATCTTACCGACAAGCGCGTCGATATCCTGATGAGCGTCGGCTACTCCAAGGAGCGCGAGCAGGTGATCGATTTCGCCGCCGCCTACGCGCCCTATTATATCGCCGTCATCGGCCCGGCCGCGCTCAAGGTCGAAGGCAAGGACGATCTCGCCGACAAGTCGATCGCCGTCAACCGCGGCACGCTCGAAGATACGTCGCTGACCGAGGCAGCACCCGCCTCGGCCGACATCCGCCGTTTTGACAACTATAATTCCGTCATCCAGGCCTTCATCTCGGGTCAGACCCAGCTGATGGTCGTCGGCAACGATGTCGGCGCCCAGGTGCTCGCCCGCCAGGAGGCCTTGAAGCCGGAGCAGAAGTTCCAGCTTCTCACCTCGCCCTCGCATATCGGCCTCAACAAGAACGAGGACCGCCTGAAGCAGGCGGTCAACGACGCGGTCGCCAAGATGCTGGCCGACGGAAAGCTGGACGAAAGCTCGAAAGCCTGGCTCAAAACACCGCTCAATCCCGACAACCTCAAGGATTGATCTCCGAGGTAAGGACCTATCATGGGCTACAGCCTCGACTTCGGCTGGCTTGCCGATGCGACAGGTGCGATCGCGCGCGGGGCGGCCATGACGATCCTTTTGATCGCCGTGACCACGCTGGCGGGAACGTTGCTCAGCATCCTCGGCGCAGCAGGGCGGCGAAACGGCCCCTTGCTGCTCAAGCGGGCAATCGGCGTCTATGTCGAAATTATCAGGAACACGCCGTTCCTTGTGCAGCTGTTCTTCATCTTCTTCGGCCTGCCCAGCATCGGCGTGAGGCTCGATCCGCTGCTGGCCGCCATGCTGGCAATGACGCTCAACATGGCGGCCTACACGATCGAGATCGTCGGCGCCGGGCTCGACGCGGTGCCGCGCGGGCAGACGGAAGCAGCCCTTGCGCTTGGGCTCAGGCTGCGTCAGGTCTTCGTCAAGATCGTGCTGCCGCAAGCGCTCAAGGTGATCTTTCCGGCGCTGACCAGCCAGATCATCATCATGATGCTGGAGTCCGCCGTGGTGTCGCAGATCGCGGTGCGCGAACTGACCTACGAGGCCGACATGCTGCAGGCGCGCACCTTCCGTGCTTTCGAGACCTATTTCGTGGTGACGATGGTCTATCTCGTCCTGTCGATGGGGCTGCGCCGGCTGCTGGTCAGCGGCGGCCGCCGCGCTCTGGGAGCCGGCGTGTCATGATCGAATTCACCTTCTGGGATATTGTCCGCAACCTTCTGCTCGCCGCGCGCTGGACGGTGCTTCTGTCACTGGCGGCCTTCGTCGGCGGCGGCGTGGTCGGCATGCTCGTGCTGTTCTTCCGGATCGCCAAGAATAAATGGGCGCGGCGGCTGGCCTCGGGCTACATTGCGCTTTTCCAGGGAACGCCGCTGCTCATGCAGCTCTTCCTGATGTTCTTCGGCCTGCCGATGCTGGGCTTGCGCATCGAGCCGTGGACCGCTGCAGCGCTTGGCCTGACCTTCTTCGCCAGCGCCTATCTCGCCGAGATCTGGCGCGGCGGCGTCGATGCGCTGCCGCGCGGCCAGTGGGACGCCGGCGCCAGCCTCGGCCTTCACTATCTGCAGGAACTCAGGCTGATCATCCTGCCGCAGGCGTTTTCGATCACCCGCGCCCCGACCGTCGGTTTCCTGGTGCAGCTGATCAAGTCGACCGCGCTGACCTCGATCATCGGTTTCGAGGAACTGGTCAGGACATCCAACGCCATCAACAATGCGACCTTCGAGCCGTTCACCGTCTATGGGCTGGTCGCCTTGATCTTCTTCGTCATGTGCTTCCCGCTGACGCAATATGCACGTTCGCTTGAACGACGGGCGACTTCAAACTAGCTAGCAAGCCGCCTCTGCGCTTGGCGTTCCAACACCTTCTTCGCTTCTTCGTAGCTATCTCCTTGTTGGAAGAAGAGTTCTGTGTACTCTCACAATGCTTATCAAGGGCTTGGGGATGAGAATTGCAATGTTCGTCGCGTTGGCCGCGACAGTAGCCGGGTGCGCGACCTCTCCGGTCGACTATGGAGCGTCGCTTTCGAAGCAAGACCGGAAATGGGCGTCGCCGGAATGCCAGCAAGCCCGCATGGAGGCTTCGGACTACGACGCTCGCGAAAAAAAGCAGCCGGGCTGGGGAACCGGCGTCTTTCTTGGCCCGTACGGATTAGGGCTCGCAGCAGCCATCAAGGAGCACCAGCAGAAGCAACGAAAATTGTTCGCCAGCGCGGTGCACTTGCGGTGCTCAAGCCTTCCACTACCAAAGGAGTTGCAAAGCGACTTAAGCCCACAGGCCGCAATCGCAAATCGGACGAGATATCCATAGACGTCACGACCCCGTCCTGCTTCGTGACGAAGCCGCTTTCATCAATGCCCAAAGGAGAGCGGCGGCGCGATTTTGTCGCGCCGCAGCCAGCGCGCCAGGAGCAGCGCCGCCACCACCGCCAGCCCCAACGACAGGCCGATCCAGATGCCGACGCCGTCGAGCCCGGAATGGAAGGCAAGCAGCACGCCGAGCGGCAGGCCGATGCCCCAATAGCCGATCGCGGCATAGATCATCGGCACCTGGGTGTCGTGCAGGCCGCGCAGCATGCCGGCGGCCACGGCCTGGGCGCCATCGAAAGTCTGAAACAGCGCGGCAAACGCCAGGAACGACACGGCAAGCCCGATCACAGTGGCATTGGCCGGGTCGGCGAGATCGATGAAGGCGCTGATCAGCAATTGCGGCCACAGGATCATCACCAGCCCCATCAGCGCCATGAACGAGACGCCCATGACAAAAGCGGTCCAGCCGGCGCGGGAAACACCTTCCGGATTGCCGGCGCCATGGGCGAGCCCGACGCGCACTGTCGCCGCCTGGTTGAGGCCGAGCGGCACCATGAAGCTGATCGAAGCGATCTGGATGGCGATCGCATGCGCCGCGAGCGAGGCGGCGTCGATCAGCCCCATGAGCAGGGCCGCCGCGTTGAAGATCGTCACCTCGAAGGCAAGCAGGCCGGCGATCGGCAGGCCGAGCCGCAGCAGGCCCTTGAAGCGCGGCCAGTCGGCCCGCCAGAACCGCCCGAACAGTTGGTAGCGGCGAAACTTCGGCTCAAGCGTCACCACCGCCGCCATGCCGGCGAACATCAGCATGCTGGACAGCGTGGTGGCGAGGCCGGAGCCGGCAATGCCCATCGAAGGAGCGCCGAGGTTGCCGAACATGAACACCCAGTTGAAGAAGACATTGCAGGCGACGGCAACGAAGACGATGACCAGCGCCCAACCCGGCCGCTCCAGCGCCGAGATGAACGAGCGCAGGACGATATAGCCATAGAACGGCAGCACCGCCCATTCGAGCCAGCGCAGGTAGATGCCGGCCTGATACGCCAGCGCCGGTTCCTGGCCCATGGCCAGCAACACCGCCTCGCCGTACCAGAGAAATATCCAGATCGGGATTGAGATGAGGATTGCCAGCCACAGGCCCTGCCGCACGGTGCGGCGCAGATCGCGCACCGAGTGGCGACGGCGGCCGAGTTCCGTGGCGATCATCGGCGAGGTTGCCAACATCAGGCCGAGCCCGAAGATCAGCGGCATGAAATAGAGGTTGGCGCCGAGCGCGCCGCTGGCCAGCGTGTCCGGACCCAGCCGCCCCATCATCATGACATCGGTGGCGGTCATCGCGGTCTGGCCGAGATTGGTGAGCACCATCGGCCAGGCGAGCGCCAGCGTCGCCTTGATTTCCCGACGCCAAAGATTTTCCGGCGCGCGCGCGCCGGCTTCGATCGCAGACATTATTTCGCCTATCCGATTGCGGCGCGTCGGCAAAAAGGGCCGGAAGCCGCGTCTCAGCGCGGAAAATGGCCGTGATCGGCCCGGATTCCGCATTATCCGCGGCTTGTCCACGAAATGGGCAGCTATGGCAAGGGGGCTGACTCAGGGGAAGAGTTGAGCCAGAGGGCGCAGAAGCCGCTATGATTGCGTCGTAGGCCGATCTGAAGAGCGGTCATCACATCGGATTCCATCGAAAGGCATGCGGATGAGCGCGTTTCCCGAAATCTACCTCGTTCGGCATGGCGAGACGGAATGGAGCGCGTCGGGAAAGCACACCGGCCTGACCGACATACCGTTGACGCCAGCCGGCGAGGCGGCCGCCGGGCGGGTCGCCGAGCGGTTGCAGGGGCTTTCGTTCCAGGCTGTCTGGTCGAGCCCGTCGCAGCGCGCCTTCAAGACTTGTACACTGGCCGGCTTCGGTTCGGCCGGCGTGAAGAAGGCCGACCTGGCGGAATGGGATTACGGCGCCTACGAGGGACTGACCACGAAGCAGATCCTCATCGAGCGCCCCGGCTGGCGTCTGTTTCGCGACGGCTGCCCTGACGGCGAGATGGCAGAGGATGTCGGCGCGAGGGCCGATCGGATCGTCAATGAATTGCGCGCCGTCAACGGCAATGTCCTGGTGTTTTCAAGCTCGCATTTCCTGCGGGTGCTGGCGGCGCGCTGGCTCGGCCTGCCGCCGCAAGATGGCGCCTTGTTCGTGCTGGACACCGCCAGCACAAGCGTGCTCGGTTATGAGCACGACCTTGGCGAGCCAATTATCCGGCGATGGAATCAGAGATAGCAGACGCATTGCAGGCCATTCGAGACTACCTGATCGCATCCAGCGCCTGCCGCTGCCGGTGCATCTCCAAAAACACCCGGTAGTCGCGGTCGAACCGGCCGGCGGCCGTCGAATTGGGCTCTCGCGTCTTGCCGCCTTGCTGCATGGCGACGCAGGCGGCGTTCAAATCGGGAAAAAGTCCGGCGGCGGTGGCGGCGATCATGCCGGTGCCGAGCAGCACCGCCTCATCGGCCAGCGGCTCGACCACCGTGCAGCCGGTGGCGTCGGCATAAAGCTCCATCAGCAGCGGGTTCTTGGTGTGACCGCCGGTGACATGCAGCGTGTCGATCAGATAGCCGTTCTCGTTCAGGGCTTCCAGCACATGGCGCACGCCCAGCGCAATGCTGACGGCGGTGCGCCAATACAGCTTGCACAGGCTGTCGAAGGAGGAATCCAGCGTCAGACCGCTGATGACGCCGACGGCATGCGGGTCGGCGAGCGGCGAGCGGTTGCCATGAAAATCCGGCAGCACATGCAGCCTTCCGGCCAGGTTCTCGCCCTCTATGGCGCGCAACTCGACAACGCGTCGGGCAATCCTGGCGTGCATGGCGGCGTCCGGCTCGCCGCCGGCGCCGTGCCAGCGGATGATGTGATCGAGCAGCGCGCCAGTGGCCGATTGGCCGCCTTCCGACAGCCAAAGCCGGGGAAGCGCCGCGCCGCAATACGGGCCCCAGACCCCGGCAAAGGGTTGCGGGTCGGGCGACATCGCCATGACGCAGCTCGAAGTGCCGGCGATCAGCGCCAGATGCCGGCCGATGTTGGTTTCATCGCCGGCGAAGCCGCCGAGCACGCCGAGCGCGCCGGCATAGGCGTCGATGACGCCGGCGCCGACCCGGCATTGTTCGGTCAGGCCAAGCTCGGCTGCGGCTTGCTTACTCAGCCGGCCGATATCGGCGCCCACCGGGCTGGCCTTGTCAGGCAGATTGCCATGCTCGAAAAGATCGCCGAGCCCGACGGCCTTGAAGAAGTCGCGCCGCCAGCCGGTCTCTTCATGCGCCAGATAGGTCCATTTGGCGGTCAGCGTGCATTGCGAGCGGGCGAGCGAACCGGTTGCCTTCCAACTGAGAAAGTCGGCGAGGTCGAATAGATAGCCGGCTTCGTTCCATGTTGCGGGCAGGTTGCGCTTCAGCCACATCAGCTTCGGCGTCTCCATTTCCGGCGACATGACGCCGCCGATATAGTCGAGCACGGCGTGGCCGCTTTCGGTGCATTCATCGGCCTCGGCAATGGCGCGGTGATCGAGCCAGACGATGGTGTCCCAGCGCCTTTCGCCTGATACCGAGACGCTGAGCTGGCCACCATCCTTGCCCCGCACCACCAGCGAGCAGGTGGCGTCGAAGGAGATGCCGACGATGTCCTGCGCTGCCACGCCGGCTTTTTCATTGGCCGCGCGCACCGCAATGCAGACCGCCGACCAGATATCCTGCGAATCGTGCTCGGCGTGATCGGCCTTCGGCCGGTTCATGACGATCGGATGCTCGGCACGGCCGAGCAAGGTGCCCCCGGTGTCGAGAATGCCCGCACGGGCGCTCCCGGTGCCGACATCGACCGCGCAAACGAAACTGTTCGTCAAGATGTTCTTACTCTCGCTCCCAGGCCTGCAATCAGATCGGGCAGTTGCAGCATGTCAGCGAATATAAAGTCCGGTTCACTCGACGCAAGCCGCGCTTTCAGTGCCGGGTTGCCGGCATGCGAGCCGCCGGTGAAGGCGAGGACGCGCATTCCCGCCGCCCGTGCCGCCGCGACGCCGACGGGGCTGTCCTCGACGACGACGCAATTTTGCGGGATCGCTCCCATTTTGGCGGCTGCGTGGAGAAAAAGGTCCGGCGCCGGCTTGCCCCGCGCCACCATGGCGGCGCTGAACAGATGCGGCTCGAGCAGCCCGAGCAGCCCGGTGACGTCGAGCGCATAGCGGATGCGATCCAGCGTGCCGGAGGAAGCAACGCAGCATGGCACGGTAAGCCTCGGCAGAACCTGGCCGATGCCGGGGATCGGCTTCAGCTCGTCGCGAAATTTGCGCATCAGCCCGACGCGCATCGCGCTCAGGTGCTGGTCGGTGATATCAAGTCCGAAGTCGCGACCGAGGATTTCGCGAACGCTTTTCATGCTTTTGCCGAGGAAATGCTCATAGGCGGCATCCTCGCTGACACTGCCGCCGGCAAGCGTGATCATGCTAAGCAGCGCCGAAACGGACAGCCCCTCGCTGTCGACCAGCACGCCGTCGCAGTCGAAAATGACCAGGTCAGGCGTCATTGCAGGGCCCTCATCGGCGGGGACATGCATTGAGCCGATCTTAGAGATTGCCGGCGAGGTAGCGCGTCAACGTCGTACGTGCGCCATCGGCCCAGAGCGCCTCGAGCGCCTTGGCAAAGGCCTCGACAAACGGCGTCGAGCGGCCGACCTCGCCATAGATGTCCTCCATGGCCAGCCAGGCGGCAGGCGCAGCCTTTGCCGCCCTGGCGGTCGTCTGCAGCCGGTCCCAGCTTGGATCATTGGGCTCGATGACCGCGCCTGAATCCGTGGTGCCGAAGCAATAGCGGCACCAGAGCGCCGATTCCAGCGCCAGGCCGGCCACGCCCTTGCCGGCCTTCAGCCGGTCGGCGATGGTCGGGATGATGAATTTCGGCTGCCGGTTGGAGCCGTCGAGGCAAAGCCTGCGAATGGTGTCGCCGATCTTCGGATTGGAGAAGCGGTGCTCGATGAGCTGGTAATAGTCCTCCAGCACGGTACCCGGCACCGGCGGCACCGTCGGGATGATCTCGTCGTGCTCCAGTTTTTCGAGAAAACCGCGCACCAGCGGCTCCTGCATCGCATTGTCGACGAAATGGATGTCCATCAGCCCGGCCGGATAGGCGATGGTCGCATGGCCGCCATTGAGGATGCGGATCTTCATCAGCTCGTAGGGTGCGACATCGCTGACGAACTGCACGCCGACCTTTTCCAGCGGCGGGCGGCCGTCGGTGAAATGGTCCTCCAGGACCCATTGCCTGAACGGCTCGCAAAATACCGGCCAATTGTCGTCGAGCCCGAACTCGCTCGACAGAATGCCGCGCTCGCGGTCGGTGGTGGCCGGCGTGATGCGGTCGACCATGCCGTTGGGAAAGGCGACGTTCTCGCTCACCCAGGTCGCCAGTTTCTCGTCGATCAGCCGCGCGAGCCCGATGACGCCGTCGGCGGTGACATGGCCGTTGTGGGGGATGTTGTCGCAGGACATGACCGTGAACGGCACGATGCCGTCGTCGCGGCGGCGCAACAGCCCGGCAAGAATGATGCCGAAGACAGTCTTCGGCATTGCTCCCGGCTGCGCGTCGGCGACGATATCGGGATGGGTCGGATTGAACACGCCCGATGCCGGATCGATGAAGTAGCCGCCCTCGGTGATGGTCAGCGAAACGATCCTTATCGCCGGGTCGGCAAGCCGTTCTAAGATCGCGGCTGCATCGCCCGGCATCAGGAAGTCGATCATGGCGCCGGTGATGCGGGCGCTCATGTGGCCAGAATCCTGCTCGACCACGGTGGTCAGCCAGTCCTGTTCCTGCAACTTGCCGCGGCCGACCTTTTCGCCCTCAAAAACGCCGGCGCCGACAATTGCCCAGTCGTGGCCGACGCCCGCATTGAACAGGTCGTCGAGATAGACGGCCTGGTGCGAGCGATGGAAGTTGCCGACGCCGAAATGCACGATGCCGGCTTTGAGCGCGGCGCGATCATATTTCGGGCCGACGACTTTTTCCGGCAGGCGGGACAGTGCCGCCGATGAGAGTTTTACGGTCATTTTAACAAACGCCTTCTCATTGCGGCGCCCTGCGCCTGCCTGACCTTCTCCCCTTGTGGGAGAAGGTGGATCGGCGCGCAGCGCCGAGACGGTTGAGGGGTGCTGGACGAAGTGCTGCATCAGAACACCCCCCGTCCGCCCTCGTTTCACTCGGCACCTTCTCCCCCAAGGGGAGAAGGAAAGTTCAACTCATCCACTGGCCGCCATCGACATTGTAGGTCTGGGCGACGATGTATTCGGCGTCATCGCTGGCCAGGAACACCGCCATGCCGGTGAGGTCTTGCGCCGTGCCCATGCGGCCGTAAGGCACGGCTTCGCCGACCAGCCGCTTCTTCTCGCCCTTCGGCCGGTTTTCGTATTTGGCGAACAGGGCATCGACATGGTCCCAGTGCTCGCCGTCGACGACGCCGGGCGCGATGGCGTTGACGTTGATGCGGTGCTTGATCAGGTCGAGGCCGGCCGACTGGGTGAGTGAGATGACGGCTGCCTTGCTAGCGCAGTAGACGGCAACCAGCGCCTCGCCGCGGCGCCCGGCCTGGCTCGCCATGTTGATGATCTTGCCGCCTCGGCCAGCCGCGATCATCGAGCGGGCGGCTGCCTGCAGCATGAACAGCGTGCCGGCGACATTGACCGAAAACAGCCGGTCGTAGCTAGCCTTCGATATCTCGACGATCGGCGCCAAGTCGAACAGAGCGGCGTTGTTGACCAGGATGTCCAGTCCGCCGGCCCTTGTCTCGACTGCTTTCACCGCCGCCTCGATCAAAGCGAGGTCGGTGACGTCCAGTTTCACGGCGTAAGCATTGCCGCCGATCTCCGAAGCGGTCTTTTCCGCAGCTTCGAGATTGATGTCGCCGATGGCGACCGTGGCGCCCTCGCGGACATAGGCTTCGGCGAACGCCCGGCCGATGCCGCGCGCCGATCCGGTGATCAGCGCCGATTTACCCGTGAGCCTCATTGCATCATCGCCTTTCCGTCGGCGCCGAAGCGGTGCAGCTTGGTCTTGTCCGGCGTCAGATAGATCGTGTCCCCGTGATGGGCGGCCAGTTCGCCGTCGGCGCGCACCGTCAGCGGCCCGACACCGTCGGCCTGAACGTGCAGAAACGTGTCAGAGCCGAGATGCTCGGCAACACCGACCGTGGCTTTCCATTCGCCTGAAGTCGTCGAGATGTTCATATGCTCGGGACGGATGCCGACGGTCTTGGCGCCATGTTTGGCCGCCGGCGCGCCTTCGATCAGGTTCATCCTGGGCGAACCGATGAAGCCGGCGACGAACAGGTTCTTCGGCGTCTTGTAGAGCTCCATCGGCGAGCCGACCTGTTCGATGTTGCCGGCGTTGAGCACGACGATCTTGTCGGCCATGGTCATCGCCTCGACCTGGTCGTGGGTGACGTAGATCATCGTCGTCTTGAGCTGATGATGCAGCTCGCTGATCTCCAGCCGCATGGTGCCGCGCAGTGCTGCGTCGAGATTGGACAGAGGTTCGTCGAACAGGAAAGCCGATGGCTGGCGCACGATGGCGCGGCCGATGGCGACGCGCTGGCGCTGACCGCCGGAGAGCTGGCCGGGGCGGCGATCGAGATAGTTGGTGAGGTTCAGGATGCGTGCCGCGTCCTTGACCTTCCGATCGATGGTCGCCTGGTCCTCGCCCGCCATCTTCAGCGGGAAGGCGATATTCTTGGCCACGGTCATGTGCGGGTAGAGCGCATAGGACTGGAACACCATGGCCAGCTTGCGCTTGGCCGGCGCCTCGCCGGTTACGTCGCGGCCGTCGATGTTGATGGTGCCGGCGGTGGTGTCCTCCAGCCCGGCGATCAGTCGCAGCAGCGTGGACTTGCCGCAGCCCGACGGGCCGACGAAGACGACGAACTCGCCGTTTTCGATGACCAGGTCGATGCCCGGAATAATGATCGTCGACCCGAATGACTTGGAGACGTGCTTGAGCGTGATGTTTCCCATGGTTTTCCTCCCCGAGGGGTTATTGTCCGTCGTTCATCGCTTGCGGCGGTGTTACTTCACGGCGCCAAAGGTCAGGCCGCGCACCAGCTGCTTCTGGCTGAACCAGCCCATGATCAGGATCGGTGCGATCGCCAGTGTCGAGGCCGCCGACAGCTTGGCCCAGAACAGGCCTTGCGGGCTTGAGAAGGAACTGATGAAGGCGGTGAGAGGGGCGGCCTCGGTGGTGGTCAGCCGGATCGTCCAGAACGCCTCGTTCCATGCCAGGATGATGTTGAGCAGCATCGTCGAGGCGATGCCCGGCACCGCCATCGGCGTCAGCACATAGACGATCTCGTTCCAGAGCGATGCGCCGTCCATGCGCGCCGCTTCCAGGATCTCGCCGGGGATCTCGCGAAAATAGGTGTAGAGCATCCACACCACGATCGGCAGGTTGATCAGCATCAGCATGATCATCAGGCCGATGCGGCTGTCGAGCAATCCGGTATCGCGGAAGATCAGGTAGATCGGGAACAGCACGGCGACCGCCGGCATCATCTTGGTGGAAAGCATCCACATCAGGATGTCCTTTGTCCACTTGCCCGGCGAGAACGCCATCGACCAGGCCGCCGGTATGGCGACGAGCAAAGCCAGGATGGTCGAGCCGACCGACAGGAACACCGAGTTGAGGAAGAACTTGAAGTAGCCGCTCTGCGCCTCGACCGCGGTGTAGCTCTCCGTGGTTCCCGACGGGAACAGGTTGAAGCCCTGGATGGCCTCCTGCTCCGATTTGAACGAGGTGATGATCGTATAGAGGATCGGGAAGAAGATCAGCAGGGCGACGATCCAGGCGGCCGCGGTCGCGATCGTCTTGTGCTGGGTGCTGACTGCACGTGCCATCGTTTCCTCCCTTATCTGTCCAGGTTCTTGCCGACCGCGCGCATGGCGAAGAAGGCGACGATGTTGGCTAGAATGACGGCAATGATACCGCCGGCGGATGCCTGGCCGATTTTGAACTCCAGCAACGCCTTCTGGTAGACGAGGAAGGGCAGGTTGGTGGAGGCGTAACCCGGGCCGCCATTGGTGGTGACGAGGATCTCGGCATAGACCGACAGAAGGAAGATCGTCTGGATCAGGATGACGACGGTGATGGCGCGCGACATATGCGGCAGCGTCAGATAGATGAAGCGGCTGACAAAACCGGCGCCGTCCATCTCGGCGGCTTCCTTCTGCTCGCCGTCGAGTGACTGCAGGGACGTCAACAGGATCAATGTCGCAAACGGCAGCCATTGCCAGGCGACGATGATGATGATCGCCAGCATCGGGTATTGGCCAAACCAGTCGATCGGCTGCCCGCCGAAGAAGCGCGCAATGTCGGCAAAGACGCCGTATTGCGGATGCATGATCATGTTCTTCCAGACCAGCGCGGCGACCGGCGGCATGACGAAGAACGGCGAGATGACGAGGATGCGGACGATGCCCTGTCCCCACATCGGCTGATCGATCAGCAGCGCCAGCAGGATGCCGCCGATCACCGTGATCAAAAGCACGCTGGCCACGAGGATTAGCGTGTTGAGGATCGACTGCAGGAATGCCGGATTGGAATAGAAAAGCGCGTAATTCGAGAAGCCGACGAAGCCGTCGCGGATCGGGTTGAGCGGATTGTACTGCTGGAAGGAGAACCACAGGGTGAATGCCAGCGGCACGATCATCCAGACGAATAGCAGCACCACGGATGGCGCCATCATGAAGCGGGCAAGCGAACGGGTCTGCTGAGTAGCCATGACGGTCACCCTTCAAAGGTCAGCCAAATTTTTCAGTGTTGTGAAGGTGGCCGCCCGAACTGGGATTCGGGCGGCCCCTGCCGGTTAAGATGGGCAACCGGCTTTCGGCACCGGGAGGAGCCTACTGGATATAACCGCCCTCGGTCATCGTCGCGGTGGCGGCGTCCTGGGCCTGCTTCAAAGCGTCGTCGACGCTGGTCTGGCCGGCGAGTGCCGCCGAAAACAGCTGGCCGACGGTGGTGCCAAGGCCCTGGAACTCGGGGATGGCGACGAACTGGACACCGACATAGGGCACCGGCTTGACGGTCGGATGCGTCGGATCGGCGGCGTTGATCGAGTCCAGCGTCATCTTGGCGAACGGCGCCGCCTTCTGGTATTCGGGGTTGGCGTAGAGCGAGGTGCGTGTTCCCGGCGGAACATTGGCCCAGCCTTCCTTCGATGCGACGAGCTCGAGATAGGCCTTGCTGGTTGCCCAGGATACGAATTTTTGGGCGGCGTCAGCCTTTTGCGTGCCGGCGGGAATGGCCAGCGACCACGCCCACAGCCAGTTGCCGCGCTTGCCCAGGCCATTGTCGGGCGCCAGCGCATAACCGACCTTGTCGGCGACAGTTGAGTTCTTCGGGTCGGAGACGAAGGAGGCGGCGACGGTGGCGTCGATCCACATGCCGCACTTGCCCTGCTGGAACAGCGCCAGGTTTTCGTTGAAGCCGTTCGAAGATGCGCCCTCCGGGCCATTGGCCTTCATCAGGTCGACATAGAACTGCAGCGTGTTCTTCCACTCGGGCTGGTCGAACTGCGGCTTCCAGCTCTCATCGAACCAGCGTGCGCCGAAGGAATTTGACATGGCGGTCAGGAAGGCCATGTTCTCGCCCCAGCCGGCCTTGCCGCGCAGGCAGACGCCGTTCACGCCATTGGCGCGATCGGTCATCTTCTCGGCGGCCTGCTTGACGAAGTCCCAGGTCGGCGCGTCGGGCATGGTCAGCCCGGCCTTCTCCATCAGGTCCTTGCGGTACATGACGAACGAGCTCTCGCCATAGAACGGTGCTGCATAAAGCGTGCCATCGACCGACAGGCCACCGGCAATGGCCGGGATGATGTCCTTGACGTCATAGTCGTCGCCGAGCTTGTCGAGCGGCAGCAGCCAGCTCTGCTTGGCCCAGATCGGAACTTCGTAAGTGCCGATGGTCATCACGTCGTACTGGCCGCCCTTGGTGGCGATGTCGGTGGTGACGCGCTCGCGCAGCACGTTCTCCTCGAGCGTGACCCACTGCAGCTGGATATCGGGGTTCTTGGCGGTGAAATCGTCGGTCAGCGTCTGCATGCGGACCATATCGCCATTGTTGACGGTGGCGATGGTGATGGATTCGGCATGCGCGGCGAACGCGAGGGTGCTGGCCGACAACAGACCCAGGGTGAGCGTGCGAAGTTTCATCAAAATTCCTCCCATGGACCAAGCTGAGCATTTGCTTTGGCTGTGAGCAATTACTCACCTCGCGTGATTTATGTCAAGCCGGATTCGTTGCTGCAGCGCAGCACGCAGCCTCGTGCGGATCTTGCTCCGGAGGATTCTTGCGCGCGAACAGGCCGGATGTCGGTGCCCGCTTGACCGGGTGGATTATCGACTATTGGCCGGCAACCTCAGCCAGGATCCATTCGCGAAAAGCGCGGATCTTCGGCACGTTGCGCCGCGCCTGGGGATAGACCAGCCAATAGGCGTGGCCGTCGTCGCCGACCAGATCGAAAGGCTGGATCAGGCGGCCATCGGCAAGCTCGGCCTTGAAAAGAGCGGCCGTTACGATCGCCACGCCCTGCCCGGCGATCGCGGCGTTGGCCTCATAGGCCTGCGCCCCCATGCTGGAGCCGGGGCGCTTGGCCAGTTCCTCGACCGGCAGGCCGGCGGCGATAAACCAGTCCCGCCACCAGATGTCGCCGGGGTCGAGGATCGGCAGGCGCAACAGATCGGCCGGCTCCTTCACCCCGCCGATGCTTGCCGCGAGTTTCGGGCTCAGCATCGGCGTGAAGTCCGCATTGAAAAGCTTGTGCACCTCCACGCCCGGCCAGTTTCCGCCGCCGGAACGGATGGCGATGTCGATGTCCTCGCGGGCGAAGTCGACGAGGCGGTTCGATGTATCGAGACGCACCGCCAGCAACGGATGCGCGACCTGGAACGAACCGAGATGCTGCGCCAGCCAGTTCGAGGCAAAGGTCAGCAGCGTCGAGACACAAAGTACGCCGTCGGCGCCGCTGCGCGCCGCGGCATAGGCTCCACCCAACAAGGCGAACGCCTCGCTGACCGCAGGCGCCAGGCGCTGCCCCGCCTCGGTCAGCACGATCTGCCTTGGCCGGCGCAGGAACAAAGGCGCCCCGACGCGCTCTTCCAGAAGCTTGATCTGATAGCTCGCCGCCGCCTGCGTCATGCCAAGCTCGCCGGCGGCCTTGGTGAAGGAAAGATGCCGCGCCACCGCCTCGAACACCCGGATCGCCTGAAGCGGAGGGAGTTGGGAGACCTGCCGTGACTTGAGTTCAGGCATAAGTCCTCCTTATGGGTCGTGATTGACGTTTGATTGGCAGCAAGGGCCGATCCGGCCGATATTTGAGGTCGACGATCACTCTCGTCTACAGCGCCGCGCGTCCTTTTGGACGCGCAAAGGACGCTGTAGCCCTTTTGATTTTGCGCATGATCCTTTCCGAAAATCGATATCGATTTTCGGGGTCATGCGCCAGACATAACAAAGGCTGACGATCATGACCATTGTACAGGAAAAGCTATTTCTGACGCCGGGCCAAGGCTGGTTTTTGCGGCTGGCGCGGGGATTGGCACGGCACGGAGCCAGGAAACGGGCTTATCTCGACATCAGGGAATTACCGCCGCATCTGCAGCGCGACGTGGGTTTTCTCGACGGCAACGATCCTTACGGCCGTCGCAAATAGCTCTGCTGGATTTATCGCAAATCAGCTGGCGGCCAGCAAGGCGGCGGCGGTCCGCTCGTCGGTGATGAGGCCGTTGACCAGCCGCCGATTCACAGCCGCGAGGATGCCCGGCAGCTTCCGCTCGCCCATGGCGAGCGCGATCACCAGCGATTTTTCGCGCGACGGCAACGATGCCGACGACACCCTGTCATTGGTGATGCCCTCGATCATCCGGCCTTCGCGATCGAACACCCAGCCGACGATCTCGGCGACGCCGCCGGCCTTTTGCAGCGCTTTCAATTCACTCTCCGAAATGAAGCCGTCCTCGTAAAGCGGCGCCTTGGGGCCGAGATCGCCGATGCCGACGAAGGTGACGTCGGCTTCCGCGGCAAGCGCCAGCGTCGGTTGGATCATCGGCTGGCTGAGCAGCATCTCGCGCTCCTGTGGCGAGGAGGCGATGACCGGCAGCGGCATCGGGAAGGAGCGAGCCTTGACCCTGTCGGCCATGGTGAAGATGACGTTGTAGAAGGCGGCCGAACCGTCGGGCGAGATGTTGCCGGTCAGCGACACCACCTTGTGCTGCGGGCATTCCATCGGCGGCAGCTGCTCGATTGCCGCCTTCAGCGTGCGGCCGGTGCCGATCGCCATGACGATCGGCGTCGGCGAGCGCAGCCGTTTCTCGATCTCGGCGGCCGCCGCCACGGCGACGCCAATGGTGGAGGAGGAAGCGGGATCGCTTGGAACCACCTCGACCAGATCGAGCGCGAAGCGCGATTTCAGCCGGGCCGCGAGGTCGAGGCAATTGGCGATCGGGTGGTCGACACGCACCTTGATCAGCCCTTCCGAGACCGCCAGCGACACCAGCCGCTGCGCCGTCTGCCGTGAGATGCCGAGCGTCGAGGCGATCTGGTCCTGCGTGTTGCCGGCGACATAATAGAGCCAGCCGGCGCGCGCCGCGTCGTCCAGCCTGTTGCTGCCGCTGTCCTGCCGGGAATTCAACTTGCTGCCTCCCTGCCCCCGAGCACCGAGCGGGAGCGCATTTAGTTCTACCGGGGAATGCGCTTGTAAGCAATTGCCTGTTGCCAGAGCAATTGCCTAGGTAAAGCTCCCGATGTGCCTGCGGTGTTTCGAGTGGGTGGTAATATCCAAGCAGATCCCACAATGTTGGTGCAGCCGGCGCGGCGGTTTATCTCCCGAGGCAAACCCTTTAAGGGATTCGGGCAAAGGAGCCTTGCATGACGCCGAAAGCGGTTTTCTGGGACATGGACGGCACGCTGGTCGACAGCGAGCCGTTGCACGAGGCGGCGCTGATAGCGGCGCTGCACAGCGTCGGCATCGCGGCGCCGGCCAACCTGCATGAGCGCGTGCTCGGCATCGCCGCATGGCCGGTCTACGAGATGCTGCGCGACGAGTTCAGCCTCGGCCTGGCCTTCGACGACTGGATCGTGCGCAAATACGACCACTATCTGCCGATGGCCGAGACGCTGAAGCCGCGCCCCGGCGCCATCGAGATCTACAACGAGCTGCGCGCGCTTGGCGTGGCGCAAGCGGTGGTGTCCAATTCCGACCGGCTGGTCGTCGACGCCAATCTGCGCATGGTCGGTCTTTTCTATCCCGGCATGAAGACGATCAGCCGCAACGACGTGCGCGAAGGCAAGCCGCACGCCGAACCTTTTTTGCGCGCCGCTTGGCTGGCCGGTGTCGATCCAGCCGATGCCATGGCCGTCGAGGACAGCGTGACCGGCGCCACGGCAGGGCTGGCGGCGGGGATCAGGACGATCTTCTGGCCGGAAGCGCCCATGGCAGGGCCGCCCGGCGCGATCGTCATCAACAGCGCCGACGAATTGCGGGCTGAACTCGGGCTTTAAGATTGGGGAAACCGGCGATCAGAGCGCCCTTCTCCCCGTCACTATACGGGGAGAAGGAGGCTCTCAGTTCCGGTAAACCGGCTCCTGCTCGTCGAGGATCGCCTTCAATTCGGACAGGTGCCGCTCGGCCTGGCCGGGATAATCTTCCTGCTCCGCTGCTGCCTTCTCGGCGATTTCATTCGACAGGACCCGCAGCGGGCGGCCGGTCCACAGCGCCTTGATGTAGGTCTCGGCGGCGCGTTCGAAATAGAACATGCGGTTGAAGGTGTCGGCGACGGTATCGCCGATGACCAGCACGCCATGGTTGCCCATGACCATCACCTTGACCTTCGGATCGGTGAGCAGCTGCGAGCAGCGTTCGCCTTCTTCCTCGAAGGCGAGCCCGCCATAATGGCTGTCGACGACGTGGCGGTTGAAGAAGATCGCCGCGTTCTGGTCGATCGGCGGCAGCGTCGAGTCGGCGAGCGAAGCGAGCACCGTGGCGTGGATCGAGTGCACATGCATGACGCAGCGCGCATGGCGCACATTGCGATGGATGGCGCCGTGCAGCCCCCACGCCGTCGGGTCGGGCGCATTCGGGCCGGAGAGCGTATCGGGATCGTTGGCGTCGATTAGCAGCAGGTCGCTCGCCTTGATGCGCGAGAAATGCACCTGGTTGGGATTCATCAGGAATTGCGAGCCGTCATCGTTGACGGCCAGCGAGAAATGATTGGCCACCGCTTCATGCATGTTGAGCCGCGCCGTCCAGCGGAAGGCGCAAGCCAGATCGACGCGTTCCTCGTAGAAGGGCAGGTTGGTCAGCATTTCCTTCTGCAGGCGGGCGATGCTCATCGAAAACCTCCGTGAAAGAAGCAAGGATGCCGTGCGCCGCCGATGCGCGCAACCGGTTTCGTTTGGTGCAGGCGAGCGCTTTGGCTTACGCCGCAGTGCTTCTGGCGGCGTCGATGCGCAGCCCGCCATGCTCGACGACAAAATCGATCACCTGCTGCAGGCCCTTGCCGCGCGACAGATCGGTAAATCCGAACGGCCGCTTGCCGCGCATGCGGGCGGCGTCGCGCTCCATGACATCGAGATTGACGTTCACATAGGGGGCGAGATCGCTCTTGTTGATGACCAGGAAATCCGACCGGGTGATCGCCGGGCCGCCCTTGCGCGGGATTTCTTCGCCCTGGCAGACCGAGATGACGTAGAGCGTCAGATCGGCGAGGTCCGGGGAAAACGTGGCGGCGAGGTTGTCGCCGCCCGATTCGATGAAGACGATGTCGAGATCCGGGAATTTCCTGGTCATCTCGGCGATCGCCTGCAGATTGATCGAGGCATCCTCGCGGATGGCGGTGTGCGGGCAGCCGCCGGTCTCGACGCCGATGATGCGATCCTCGGGCAGCGCCTGAAGCCGGGCCAGCATCATGGCGTCTTCCTTGGTGTAGATGTCGTTGGTGACGACGGCGATCGAAAACTCGTCGCGCAGCGCCTTGCAGAGCTTTTCGGTGAGCGTCGTCTTGCCGGAGCCGACAGGGCCGCCGATGCCGACGCGAAGGGGACCATTGGCTTGTGTCATCCAGGGAACTCCATGATGGCTAGCACTGCAAAGCCGAGCCCGACAACGAGGCAGAGCGGCGAATAATAGCTGACATCGAGCCGCGCGAAAGGCTGTTCGGGCGCCAGCCGACGCCACCACGGCGTGAAGCCGGCAATGCCGCGCCCCAGGAAGACCAGCGCGATGAGCAGCGCTGTCGCGGCAAGCCCGGCCTTGGGAAAGGGCGTGGCAAACACGCCTTCGAGCGCCAGCGGCCACAGTGTCGCCAGGCCGAGGCAGGCGGCGACGGCGAAGCTGGCGAAGGGCGCCGGCATTTCGTCGACGCCGCGAAAGCCGACCACCGCGCGGGCGCAGGAGGCAGCGTCCCTGCCCGGCCAGATGCCCCCTATGCCCCAATAGACATGCAGCGTGGTGATCAGCAGCAGGACGAACGAGAGCGCGAAGGCGAGGACGATCATGAGCGGAACAGCCGCGAATATTGCGTCTCGTGCTTCATAGCCATGACATCCGAGACGAAGGCGCAGCCGCCGAGATTGTCCAGCGTCGAGCCGGCAGCGCGGGCGGCAGTTTCCAACGCCAGCAGCTCGAAGCCAGCGAGCAGCGCGGTCGCTCCGGTCTGGCCGACGACGCCGAGCCGGATCGCGGCCTGGACGAGGTTGGAAAAGAAGCTGTGCAGGAAGGCCGACAGTGCATCGTGCAGGGCAATGGCATTGCCACCTGCAGTTGCACCGACGGCGACGCTATAGGCGCACTCGGCCGGCAGACGGTCGAGCACCTGACACGGCCAGGCCGACGCCGCGTTCAGGAAGGCGGCGCCCTGCAGCATGGTCTCGCTGTGGCGCTCGCGCGAGCCGGCCAAGGCCTCGGCGAGGGCTGCGATTTCGGCGAGATCGCCGGCTTGGCGGGCGCGCCGCCAGCTTTCGGCAAACAGCACGGCATCGTTCCAGCCCGAGCCCATCTCGACCAGCGTCTCCAGCCATGCGGCGAGGTCTTTGCTGTCGGCGACCAGGCCGGCATGCACGGCTTGTTCGAGACCATGGCTGTAGGAAAAACCGCCGACCGGGAAGGCAGGCGACAGCCACGCCATCAGCCGCAACAAAGCGACGTTGGAAGGCTGGTCAGTCATGGTCGTGCGAATGGCTGTGGGTATGCGATTCGCCATGGGTATGGGAATGCGACCCGCTGTGCGCATGCGCCTCGGCATGGGCATGACCGTGACTGTGCCCAGAATAGGCGCCGCGCACCGGCTTGAACGGCTCGGAGACGTCGCTCACCGTGGCGCCCAGGCCTTCCAGCATCGCCTTGATAACGTGATCGCGCAGGATGAGGATGCGGTTAGCCTCGATGGCGGCGGCAAGATGGCGGTTGCCGATATGCCAGGCAAGCTCGGCCAGATGGACAGGGCCGCTGGCACGGATATCGTAGAGCGGTTCCTCGGCCGCGACGATCTCGATATGACGGCCATCCTCCAGCACCAAGCGGTCACCATCGTTCAAGGCCACCGGTTCGGGCAGGTCGACCAGCACTCTATCGCTACGGGCCGTTTCTATTGCGCGGCGGCGCAGATGCCGCTCGTCATGGGCAAGCACCGCACGATCGTAGGGCGCGACCGCTCCTGCCTCGCCGGCGCTCAGAACCGAGACGGCACGCGGGAATTTGGTGAAATCGGTGCGGATGTCGAGCTTCATGTAAAACTGCCTCTCCCAACAAGCGTAGCCTATCGCGTCCGTCGCCCCAATGGTGCTCAAACGATCGTGTCGAAGAGCCGCAGGATGAACGATATCTGGTAGACGAGGGCGGCGGCGACGAAGGTGGTGTGAAAGCGACGGTCGCCGAAGAAGCCAGCTAATCCCGCAGGAAATCGCCCATCGATAGCGGGTTTCCCGGCCAAAATCGTTCATCGAGCGCCTGCCTGGATGTGAATGGAGGTTCGCCTGGAAAGTGAGATTTCCTGAGACCCGTTTCCCTGACCGCGACGAGCAAAGCGTCTTTATATGCCTCGTCGAAAATCTGAGCGGGATATCGGCGAAGACTCGGGCTGTCCTTGATGATGTTTCCGATCCAGATGCGCTGTTCGGAAATTGACGACTGCCAACCATGACTTCGATGGCCGGGTTGGAATTCCCATTTCAGGAGATGTGCAAGCAGCACCTCCATCCGACTGCGAATCTCTCGTTTGTCACGCCTCCCCAAGCTCTCGATCTCCTCGGCAAGATTCTCACGATCGAGGTCGGAGAAACGAGCTTCGCGCAACAATGCGCCTTGCTCGGCGCACCACTGGACGTAGTCCGCTTCGTAGGGAGTGAGGGCCCTGAGACGATCAATCCTGTTCATGAGGCCCATCATGCCGCAATTTCGAGACAATCGCAAAACGGCACGTCAGAGCTTGGACAACTGAGCACCGAATTTGACGCCCCGCCAACAGGGCGTTTGTAGGGATCAAAACAAAAAATACCGTTGCGCCATCGGCAGCACGGTGGCCGGCTCGCAAGTGAGCAATTCGCCGTCGGCGCGCACTTCGTAGGTTTCGGGATCGACCTCGACATGTGGAGTGGCGTCGTTGAGCACCATCGAATGCTTGCCGATGCCGCTGCGGGTGTTGTCGACGGCGACCATCTGCTTGTCGACGCCGAGCCGGCCGCGCAGGCCGGCATCGAGCGCGGCTTTCGAGACAAAGGTCACCGACGAATTGGTCATCGCCTTGCCATAGGCGCCGAACATCGGCCGGTAGTGCATTGGCTGCGGCGTCGGGATCGAGGCGTTGGGATCGCCCATCGGGGCGGCGGCGATCATGCCGCCGACCAGCACCATGTCGGGCTTGACGCCGAAGAAGGCCGGGTTCCACAGCACCAGGTCGGCGCGCTTGCCGACCGCCACCGAGCCGATCTCGTTCGACAGGCCATGGGCGATGGCCGGGTTGATCGTGTATTTGGCGATGTAGCGGCGGACGCGGAAATTGTCGTTGTCGCCGGTCTCCTGCGGCAGCGAGCCGCGCTGGCGCTTCATCTTGTCGGCGGTCTGCCAGGTGCGGATCGCCACTTCGCCGACGCGGCCCATCGCCTGGCTGTCCGACGAGATGATCGAGAAGGCGCCGATGTCGTGCAAAATGTCTTCGGCGGCGATGGTCTCCTTGCGGATGCGGCTTTCGGCAAAGGCGATGTCTTCGGGGATCGACGGCGACAGATGATGGCAGACCATCAGCATGTCGAGATGCTCGGCCAGCGTGTTGACGGTGTAGGGCCGGGTCGGATTGGTCGACGACGGGATGACGTTGGGCAGGCCGCAAACCTTGATGATATCGGGCGCATGGCCGCCGCCGGCGCCTTCGGTGTGGAAGGCGTGGATGGTGCGGCCCTTGATCGCCGCCACCGTGTTCTCGACAAAGCCGGATTCGTTCAGCGTGTCGGTGTGGATCATCACCTGCACGTCATAGTTGTCGGCGACCGACAGGCAGCAGTCGATTGCCGCTGGCGTCGTGCCCCAGTCCTCGTGCAACTTTAGCGAGCAGGCGCCGCCCAGCACCATTTCTTCAAGCGCGGCCGGCAGCGACGCGTTGCCCTTGCCCGACAGGCCGATATTCATCGGGAAGGCGTCGAAGGACTGGATCATGCGCGCCAGATGCCACGGCCCCGGCGTGCAGGTCGTCGCCAGCGTGCCATGCGCCGGTCCTGTGCCGCCGCCGAGCATGGTGGTGATGCCTGACATCAGCGCCTCCTCGATCTGCTGCGGGCAGATGAAATGGATGTGCGCGTCGAAGCCGCCGGCGGTGAGGATCTTGCCTTCGCCGGCGATGATCTCGGTGCCGGGACCGATGACGATGGTCACGCCGTCTTGCATGTCCGGATTGCCGGCCTTGCCGATCGCGGCGATGCGGCCGTCGCTCAGGCCGATATCGGCCTTGAAGATGCCGCCTGACGCATCGACGACCAGCGCATTGGTGATGACGGTGTCGACCGCGCCTTGGGCGCGGGACACCTGGCTCTGGCCCATGCCGTCGCGGATGACCTTGCCGCCGCCGAATTTCACCTCTTCGCCATGCAGCGTAAAATCCTTCTCGACCTCGATGAACAGCTCGGTATCGGCAAGCCGCACCTTGTCGCCGACGGTCGGGCCGTACATCTGCGCATAGGCGGCGCGGGTGATTCTAGCCATCAGCAATTGCTCCCGAAATACGGCCCCAGATACAGCCAAGATATGGCCGGGGCGAAGCCCGGCCCCACATTGTCGCCATCCTATGGTCACGCAATGACCTGCTGGGCGACACCTTCCGATCCCATTTAGCGTTTGAGGTGGCAGGGTCACCCCAAAACGACCGTTTGCCAATCGATGGAAAGGAAGTTTTATGCGCAAAACGATATCTCTCGCAGCCGCCGCCACCCTCCTGCTCGCGACCGCTGCCAGCGCCCAGCAACAGCCTGCGCCGCAACCCGGCGAGCCGCCGGCTGCGCCCGCTCCCGCGGCGCCTGGCGCCCAGCCGGCTGCGCCGGCGATCCAGACCGTCAACGTCGTCGACATCGAGGAACTGCCCAAGGAAACACAGACCAAGGTCAACGAAGTGATCGCCAAGCGCGGCGAGGACGGCCTGCAGAAATTGCGCAGCTCGATCGACGCGACCCCACAGGTCAAATCCGCGCTCGAAGCCAAGGGACTTACCTCGGCGCAAGTGATCGCCGCCAGCATGGACGCCAACGGCTCGCTGACCTTGATCACCAAGAAGGCGAGCTGACGATGCGCTGTGGCGGGCCGGCACGAGGCCGGCCTGCCGCATCGGGGAGGGAACCTTCGCAGGGCGGAATACGTTTCGACTTTTTGGCCTAGAAACGGGTCTCGAAAGAGGCTTTGAGAGCGAGCGATGGCGATCACAACCTTCCCCGACACGAGATGGCTGCATATGCTTGCCGCAACTGCGTTTCTTGCGGCGAGCGCTCCCCAGGCCGGGCTGAATGCGCAGGGCCTTGAAGGCCCTGAGACCCAGAACAAGATCATCGGCTCGGAGGTCGGCCAGGAAGAGACCAACACCGCTGTCGAGGCCGGTAAAGTCACTACCGCGATCGAGCGGACGCGTGAAAACATCGGCGCGGTGCGCAAGACATCCAAGCTCGACAAGGTCGACATCGTGTTCCTTACCGACGCCGCGCGCACGGAAGGCGGGTTGCCGCCGGCGATCGAAAGCAAGGTCGAGCAGCATCAGGACGACATTGCGGAACTGCGCGACGAGATCGAGGCGAACGCATTGCTGTTCAACGCCATCGACTCTCGACGTGTGCAGACCGAAGACGTTCTCGCCGTCGAATTCGACGATCCTGGCAAGGTCGTCATCTACGCGGCGGCCAAGCCGCCCAGCTGAGCCGAAACTGCTGGACGCTCTGGATCGCACAACGCGACCAGGGGATCGCAAAACGCGACCAGGGGATCGCACAGCGCGCCCAGGGGATGTCACAACGCGCCCATGATCTTCTGCTGGAACCCGTAGACCTCGCGCTTGCCGCCGAGCGGCACCAAGGTGACGTCGCGCTCCTGGCCGGGCTCGAAGCGCATCGCCGTGCCGGCGGCAATGTCGAGGCGCATGCCGCGCGCCTTGTCGCGATCGAATTTCAGCCCCTCATTGGTCTCGAAGAAATGATAGTGGCTGCCGACCTGGATCGGCCGATCGCCGCTGTTGGCCACCTTCATGGTGATGGTCGGCTGGCCCTTGTTGAGCTCGATCTCGCCGGTTGCCGTGATGATTTCGCCCGGGATCATCGCCAGCTTCACAAGGCGCCGAAGGCGAGGCCGGCGGCGGGCAGCAGGATCGCCGAGAGGGACGTGCGTTTGATCGTTGCGGGGACCATCGATATGCCTTTCGCTGTCAGCATCGTGCCGTCACGCGGCATTGCGGGCCGGGCCGCAGCCTTCGGCCTTGAGGACGCGCTTTGTCGAGGCGGGATATTTGTTTAGCTTCGCTGCCGGCCTGATCGGGCGCGGCGCGAAATCACCGCCGCAGTTAGGGCAAAAGCCTCCCAGAACACGGTCCACGCACTCGGCGCAGAAGGTGCACTCGAAGGTGCAGATCAGCGCATCCGTCGCCTCGGGCGGCAGGTCCCTGTCGCAGCATTCGCAGTTGGGGCGCAGCTCAAGCATTTTTCTCACCTCACCTTGTCGGCCCTCACCGTATCGGCCCTCATCTTATCGGTTCATGCACGGTCACCAGCTTGGTGCCGTCGGGAAACGTCGCCTCGACCTGGACGTCGTGGATCATCTCGGCGATGCCCTCCATCACCTGCGCGCGGGTGACGACGTGGGCGCCGGCCTCCATCAGCTCGGCGACCTGGCGGCCGTCGCGGGCGCCCTCGACAACGAAGTCGGTGATCAGCGCGATCGCCTCCGGGTGATTGAGCTTGACGCCGCGCTCGAGCCGCTTGCGCGCCACGATCGCCGCCATGGCGATGAGCAGCTTGTCCTTTTCCCTAGGCGTCAGGTTCATGCGTTTCCCCGCAACAGCATAGTCAGAATGGCATAATCGGAATCAGAGTGACCATAATTTGGGCAGACCGGCCCGTCCGTTGAGCAATTCGACGAGCGGAACCAGCCGCTTGCGGAGCTGGTAGCCGTCCTCGGCAAACAGCCTCGCAAGAAGCTTGCCATATTTTTTCACGCTCCAGACGCTGGCATCGCCCTGGCCGCCGATAATGTCCCGGGCCGGATCGAGCAAAGCCTCGACCCGCGGCGAGATCATCAGCACCGTCGCCATAGCGATGGCGCCGCCGGCCACGGCGGAACGGCCCAGAATCGCGGCAATGTCCGGCCCGATGCGGAAATCCTCGGCATGAACCAGCGCTCCGTCCTGGCTGACCCGCCAGCGGTCGTGGAAAGCGCCGTGCGCCGCGCGTTCGCCCATGGCGAGGCGGCCAAAAACGGTCGCCTCGAGCACCAGCGCCTCGGCGCCGGCGGCAAGCTCCAGGTCGAGCCTGCGGGCAAAGGCAGATCGATCAAAGACGATGGTTTCCTGTGGCAGCCAGGCGATGCGGCCGCCGGCGCCGACGGTCAGCTTGACCCGCACCTCGGCACGATCGGACGCAGCGCGGTAGATTTTCTCGCAGGCCTGGGTGGTTATGCTGGCGCAGGCGCCGGCGCCGACATCGACCTGCCAGCCAAGGCGGTCGCCGCCGGTCAGCCCGCCGGCGGTGTTGATCAGCACGGCTTCGAGCGGATCGGCCGAGACGGCCGGCATGCGGATCTTGGCGGATCCATCCTGATAAAGCCGCCGAAGCCGCGTGCGGCCGCCATCCTTCTCACAGGCAAGCCGCGCCGTGCCGGCGACGCGCTGGGCCGGCGGCACAAAGGTCAGGTCCTGTCCGATCATGTCCACGGCGCCAACTTAAGCACACTCATATGGTTTGAATCCGAAATTCG
>NZ_JBVVQA010000049.1:0-33727 GCF_055811455.1 Mesorhizobium sp. WSM4845 | reverse complement strand
GGCGATCGCCGGCTTGCCGTCGAGACGGGTCACCGTCTCGGCGTCCTTGAAGGTGGAGCGGACGGTGGCGATATCCTGGGCCTGCACCACGGCATTGGGGCCGGCGACGATCGGAAGCGCCGCCACGTCCTGTGGCGTTTCGATCAGCGACGGCACCTTGACCGCGTATTTGCCCTCGGACCCTTCGATGTTGCCGGCGGCGACGAGACTGTTGGAATCGCCGACCGCACCGATCAGCTGCTCGAGCTGCAGCCCGTAGGAAGACAGTTTCATCGGATCGATGACGACTTCGACGAGATCGTCGCGGGCGCCCTGCAGCGAGCCCTCCAGCACGCCCGGCACTTCCTCGATGCGGTCGCGCAACTCGCGCGCCGCCGTCGTCAGAACGCGCTCGGGCACTTCGCCCGACAGCGTCACGACAAGGACGGGGAATTCGGAGACGTTGACTTCGGAGACTACAGGCTCCTCGGCTGCCTGCGGCAGGTCGGCCTTGCCGTCCTGGACCTTGCTGCGCGTGTCCTGCAGCGCCGTCGCCAGATCCGTCTGCGGGTGGAATTCGACCAGCACGTAACCGCCGCCCTGGAAGGCGGCCGAACGCATCTCCTTGAGCCCCTTGAGGCTCTTCAGCTTGGCTTCCATCGGCCGCAGCAGAAGGCGTTCCGAATCCTCGGGCGAGATGCCCTGATAGATCAGGCTGACATACATCATCGGAATCGGAACGTCGGGTTCCGCTTCCTTCGGTGTCGACTGATAGGCGACCGCACCGGCAAGGATGAGGAACACCAGCACCGAAATGGTCAGCCTGGCATTGCTGATTGCGAGTTTGACGATATCCATGATTACTGCGTCCCGGCCGTCGCTTCGCCCAGCAGCTTCTGGATGGTCGCCTGGTCGGCCTCGACCGGCTTGACCACTTCGCCTTCCTTCACCAGTTCCTGGCCGGCGACGATGATGCGCGCATCGGCAGGGATGCCGCCGAGCACCAGGCCGGTTGGCGTATCGTCGACCAGATCGATCGGGAAGAACACGACCTTGTTGTCCTTGTCGACGGCGCGGATGCCGAGATCGCCCTTGTCGCCGAGCGTCACCACGGAGCGCGGCAGCATGACTGCGTCGGTCGGCTGCGCGCTCAGCCCGATCTCGGCCGTCATCCCGGCAGGAATGGTGCCCTCAGGATTAGGAATTGCGATCTCGACCCGGAAGGTGCGGGTGGCGGACGACGCGTCGCGGCTGATGTAGCGCACGGTGCCCTCGACGATCTGGCCGCTGACCAGCCGTACATTCGCCTTGTCGCCGATCTTCAGATAGCCGAGATCACGCTCGCTGACCTCGCCGCGGGCGATCACAGGGTCGAGGCTCAGAATGGTTGCCACCTCGCCGCCCTGCATCACGGAACTGCCAAGCTCCACCGGCACCCGGTCGATGACGCCGTCGAACGGAGCCCTCACCTCATTGCGATCAAGCTGGGCTTGCATCGCTTCCAGCATCGACTGCGCTAAGGTCAGGGTGGAGCGAGCGTTGTCGAGCTGCAGTTTGGGCAGATTGCCGGTTTTCGCCAGCCGCGAGGCCGCATCGAGTTCGGCCTGACGCTGCGCGACAAGCTGCTTGGCATTGCTGAGCGCCGAAAGCTTTTCCTCGGTGGCAAGCATCAGCACGAGGTCGCCCGTCTTGACGTGCTGTCCTTGCTTGACCGGCAGCTTGTCGATGATGCCGTCGACCCGGGTCGCCAGCACCGCGCGCTTGTCGGCTTCGGTCAGTCCGGAAATGCGGATGGCGCGCGCATAGGTACGCCTAGGCGGGGTTAAGATCGCGACGGTGCGCAACGGCGCCTTGGGCTGCTCTGCCTCAGCGGGCTTGGCCTTGCCGGCGTCAGCCGCCTTTGGCTGCTCGACCTCCCCCGCCTTGGGTTTGTCGGCGGCCGCGCTGCCGACGGACGAGAACTCGCCCGTCGCCATCCAGGCAGCGAACCCGACAAGCACAACAATGGCTGCAAGCTTGTGAAACCTGTACTTCGGCATCGTCATTTTTCCAGTGCGGTATTCGGCCAGGCCGCGTCTTCTAACTCGGGCGCGTCGCCGATATGGGTGCGCGCAGGGCCGTGTTCAACTTGCCGTGATCGGCGAACGAGCTTCTACATCAAAGTTGCACCGCAATATAGTCAGAAATGTTGATGGGTAATACTTCGCTGGGCAGGATGCGGCCGCCGCCATGAGGCGCGCCGGACCAGCGCAGCCGTTCGTCTGCGAACATCCATTCGGCGCAGTGCGCATGCGAAAGCAACCGCCAGACCGCGTCCCTCGGACAAACCCTTGGCTGCATCGACCGTCATCGGTGCCGTGCCTTGGCTTTCCTCTGCCGCTGGGAGGTGCCAGCGAAACAGCATGGCAGCAGCTGTCAGCATGATGGGAATATTTCATGCAAAGGTCACCTCCTTCGACAAGGGCAGTGTCCGGATGCGCTTGCCTGTCAGTGCGAAGATGGCGTTGGCCAGTGCCGGTGCCGCCGGCGGCGTGCCGACTTCGCCGACGCCGCCCATCTTGTGAAAATTCTCCAGGATGGCGACTTCGAACGCCGGACACTGGGAGATGCGCATGGCGTCGTAGTCATGAAAATTCGACTGCTCGACCATGCCGTCGGCGAAAGTAATCTCCTGACCCATCGCTGCCGACAGGCCGTAGATGGCGGCGGAGATGAGTTGCGCCTCGATGATATCAGGATCGAGCGCGGTGCCGACATCGGCGGCGATCCACATCTTCTCGATGCGGATCCCGGACGGCGTGTCGGCGACCTGGACGATCTCGCCGACCCAACTGCCGAAGGACAGCGTGAACGCCATGCCCTTGGCCTTGCCGGCGGGCAGCGCCTCGCCCCACTTCGCTATTTCGGCGACCTTCTCGACCACCTTCACCGCTGCCGGATAGGCAGCCATCAGCGTCTTGCGCAGTTCGACCGGATCGGTTTTCCCGGCGGTGGCGATCTCGTCCATGAAGCCCTCATGAAAGAAGCCGTTGATCGAGCAGCCGACCGATCGCCAGAAGCCGACCGGGATGGAGGCGGGCGCAGCAATGCCGCTGACCCGGTAATTCGGGATGGTGTAGGGCTGGTCGTAGGCCCCATCGACAATGGACTTGTCGGGGCCAAGCGGCGGGATCGAGGGAAACAGCCGGCGCAAGGTGCTGGCTATCGGCGATGGCGAGGCGATTGTCATGTCGACGGCGACCGGTATGCCGGCGTTGCCAAGCCGCGCCTGGAATTTGCCGACCGAAGCCGGCCGGTAGGCGTCGTGGCGCATGTCCTCCTCGCGCGTCCAAATCACCTTGATTGGCCGGCCTGCCGTTTCTTTCGCCATCAGCGCGGCACAGAGCGCATAATCCACCTCGATACGTCGGCCGAAGCCGCCGCCCATGAAGGTGGTGTGGACCCTGACCTTGTCCTGCTCAATGCCGACAGCCTTGGCGCAAAGCTGCCGCACCAAGGTCGGCGCCTGGTTGCCGCACCAGATGTCGAGGACGCCGTCCTTCAACCGCCCCGTGGCGTTCATCGGCTCCATCGTCGCATGTGCCAGATAAGGCACGGCATAGTCGGCCTCGACGATCCTTTCGCGCGGCGCGTCGGCGAAGGCGGTATCGACATCACCATCGTCGCGCATCATCGACCCTTTTGTGCCGAGCGCCTGCTTCAGCACCTCGGAAATGCCGGCGCTGTCCAGCGGATATTCGGGATCGGCCCATTCGGCGTCGATCGCCTCCGCCGCCTTGAACGCCGCCCAGGTGTTTTCGGCGATGATGCCGAAGCCGTGGCCGTAATTCGTGTCGATCGGCACGATCTTGATCACGCCAGGCATTTTCTCGGCGTTGGAGAATTCCGCCTTGACCGGCTTGGCCCAGAAACGCGGGCTCATCTTGACCGTGCCGTACAGCATCTCCGGCAGCGTCACGTCGATGCCGAAGATCGGCGCCCCGGTGACCTTGGCCAGCATGTCGATGCGTTTTTGTGGTTTGCCGAGCAGCTTCCAGTCGGCTTTGTCTTTGAGCCTGATTTCCGCGGGCGGCGCCATCGTCGCAGCGGTCGCGGCGACCGCGCCATAGGTCAGCGACTTGCCCGACGCCTTGTGCAGGATCGAGCCGTTGGCTGTTTCCAGATCGGCGGCAGCTATAACGAGCTTTTGCGCGGCCGCTGCAATCAGCATCTGCCGCGCGGCGGCGCCTGCCTGCCGCATCTTGTCGAAACCGTCGCGCGTCGAGGTCGAGCCGCCGGTGCCTTGCAGGGCGAGAAATTTTCCGGCCACGCCCATGCCGACGCGCACTATTTCCGCGGTCATGCTTTCGTCGAAGAAGGCGAACGGACCGCCCTCTTCCAGGATCGCCGCATTGAAATAGGCGTAGGAGGCCGGGCCGTGCTCGACCTTGATCTGGTCGAGCCCGACATCGAGCTCTTCGGCAACCATGGCCGCAAGCGTCGTCGATATGCCTTGGCCCATCTCGGCGCGCGGCGCGACGATGGTGATGGTGTTGTCGGCGCCGATCTTCACATAGGGATTGAAGGTCGCTTCATCAGCCGCGAGGTCGCCTTCCAGCGGATTCGGAAAAGGCTTGCGATAGTAGTAATAGCCGACGGCGACGCCGCCCGCGATGGCAGCGGTGCCGATGAGAAACGTGCGGCGGGCGATCTTTCCGACACTGGCCATGGTCAGATTCCCGCCGTCTTGAGGACGACCGCTCGTCTGATCGCCGCACGGATCTTCGGGTAGGTGCCGCAGCGGCAGAGATTGCCGCCCATGGCATCGTCGATATCGGCATCGGTCGGCTCGGCAACCTGGTCGAGCAGCGCCACCGCGCTCATAATCTGGCCGGCCTGGCAGTAGCCGCACTGGGCGACCTGCTCTTCCAGCCATGCCTGCTGTACCGGATGCAGTCTGCCTTCGGTGCCGATGCCTTCGATCGTGCTGACCGCGCCGGTGACCTCACCGACAGGCAATGAACAGGAGCGCACCGGCTGGCCGTCGACATGCACTGTGCAGGCGCCGCAGGCGGCGATGCCGCAGCCAAACTTCGGCCCGGTCTTGCCCATGAAATCGCGCAGCGCCCACAGCAGCGGCATTTCGGGATCGGCATTGACGTCGAATGCCTGCCCGTCGACGGTGAGGCGCATGGGGATACCCTTTGTTGTGGTCCACAGCCCGGGGCAAAAGGCCGGTCGGTCACTCGCCCTACATCTTGACAAATTACGTCATTTTGTCAATAGAGCTTTTGCAGGATAAAGTCGCGCCATGATCGAGATCGAGGACATCGCCACCGACCCCAAGCGCGCCCGCATTCTGGACAGCGCGATGAAGGTGTTTCTGGCCTATGGTTTCGCCCGCACCACCATGGACGACATTGCGCGTGCCGCCGAGATGTCGCGGCCGGCGCTTTATCTCCAGTTCAAGAACAAGACCGATATTTATCGCGCCATTGCGTTGATGCTGCTCTCCCGCTCGCTCGAGCAGGCGAAAACGGCACTCGCCGGCGAAGAACCATTTGCCGAGCGCACGATGCGGGCCATCGACGAAGCGCTGATCTCGATGACGCGCACCGTCCACGCCTCGCCGCATGGCGCCGAACTCCTTGACATGAAATCGAGTCTCGCCGACCTGATCGGCTGCTGGCGCAGCCGGTTTTCCGAGCATGTCGCGGCAGCGATCCAGAGCGAGGCCGGACGCAATGGCGTCGATCTCACCGCCAAGGGCTTGTCGGCAAAATTGCTGGCCGACATGCTGCTCGACGGGCTGGAAGGCATGAAGATGCGCATCAGCGATCCGGACGAGCAGCGGCGGGCTGCGGCCGCGCTGATCAAGGTGATCGATCTAGCCTTGCAAAAAAACTGACAAACAAAACGCCTCAGGCTCGGCGGCGCGCTGCCTCGGGGTTCTTGCGTGCTGCAAGGAACTCCTTGACCCGCCGGCCCGGTGCCGGACCACGCATCGGCTTGAAGCCGTCGTCGAGCTCGCCTGAGAGGTCAAGCGTCGGCCGCTTGCCGACGGCGTCGTAATTCTCCTCCAGCCAGTCGCTGGCGGCGGTGCGGCCAAGGTCGCGCAGATAGGTCAGAAACGCCCATTCGGCATTGACCTTGGACGATGCCGACAGGTCCTTGAATGCCTCGTCGGCATCGATGCGGTGCATGCGGATGTCGCGGTATTCGCCATGCGGCAGCCGGCCTGCTGCAATCAGCTCCTTGATGAAGGCGATCGAGCGGAATTCGCGCAAGAGTCCGGCGTTGAAGGTGATCTCGTCGATGCGATTCTGGATTTCGTTGGCGCTCTTCGGCGTCCCCTCGCGGACCACCGGATTGATCTGCACCAAAAGCACGTCCTCGGTGGCAGCCGTCTTGAAGAACGGGAACAGCGCCGGATTGCCGCCATAGCCGCCATCCCAGTAGGGCACGCCCTTGATCTCGACGGCGCGGAACAGCTGCGGCAGGCAAGCCGACGCCATCACTGTGTCGAGATCGATCTCGCCATCGGAAAAGACGCGTAACTGCCCGGTCTCGACATTGGTCGCGGAGATGAACAGCTCCATCGATTTGCAGGCGCGCACATTGCCGAAATCGATCTCCTGTTCGATCACGTCGCGCAGCGGGTTGAGGCCGAGCGGGTTGGCGACATAGGGCGAAAACACCCGCGACATCGTGTCGAAAAACAGATAGCCCGGCGTGTTCTCGATCGACCAGTTGCCCCAGGCGACGTCCCACGGCATGCGCTGCACCGGGCTGAACCGGCCCTTCCGCGCCACCGCGCGCCAGAAATCGTCGAGCTTCTGCCGCGCGCCCTCGACGCCGCCGCGGACGAAGCCGTCGGCCAGCGCCACCGCGTTCATGGCGCCGGCGCTGGTGCCCGAAACCGCCGCGATGTCGAGCCGTCCGTCCTCCAGCAGCTGGTCGAGCACGCCCCAGGAAAAGGCGCCGTGCGAGCCGCCGCCCTGCAGCGCGACGTTGATCTTCTTGGGCTCCTCCGCCTTGCCGTTTGTCGTCATGGCGTTGTCCTTGATCTAGAGAGCCATTGGATGGATCACTGCGCGGTCCAGCCGCCGTCGACCGAGATTTGCGTGCCGTTGATCTGCGCTGCCGCATCCGAGCACAGGAACACCGCGGCAGCGGCAACTTGCTCGACCGTGACGAATTCCTTGGTCGGCTGTCTGTCGAGCATGACCTCGCGGACCACCGTGTCGCGGTCCATCTTGTTCGCCTTCATCTGGTCGGGGATCTGCGCCTCGACCAGCGGCGTCAGCACATAGCCGGGACAGATGGCGTTGCAGGTGATCTTGTCGCGCGCCAGTTCCAAAGCGACCGTCTTGGTCAGTCCCATGATGCCGTGCTTGGCCGCAACATAGGCCGATTTGAACGGCGAGGCGACCAGCCCATGGGCCGAGGCGATGTTGACGATCCTGCCGCCGCCGGCTTCTCTCATCAGCGGGATGGCGGCGGCGATGGTGTGAAAGGCCGACGACAAATTGATGGCGATGATGGCGTCCCACTTCTCGACGGGAAATTCTTCCACTGGCGCGACATGCTGGATGCCGGCATTGTTGACCAGGATGTCGACCGAGCCGAAGCTCTCGGCTGCCTTTGCGACCAGCGCCCGGCATTCGGCCGGCTTCGACATATCTGCCTTGATGTAGACAGTCTTCACGCCGTGATGCCTGGCGATCGCATCGGTGACGGCCTGGTCGTCGGCCGTGTCTGAAAAGGAATTGACGACAATGTTGCAGCCATCGGCCGCGAGCGCATGGGCGATTGCCAGGCCGATGCCCGAGGTGGAACCGGTGACGATGGCGGTTTTTCTGCTGGGCAAGGCGAAATCCTTCAGTCCGGTGCTAACGGAAGCATATTGCAGTGCAGCATATATGTCTCGTGCGGCGCAAGAACAGCGGCACGGATTGGCGATGACATGAAATTTTTGTCATGAAAGAGGACACCCTCACTCGAAGCTGTGCGCCTGACACCAGTGCGAAGACAGGTTTTGCAGTGCGAAGACAGTTTTGTCAGCGATCCCCGGAAGCCACTTCAGGGCGCTCGTGAGGTTGCGTTTCGGGATTTGTCATCTGGCTGATGAAAAGACGCAGAGCTTTCCGTACGGCTAGCGATGGCGGCTCGGACGGATGCCACTCCGGGAAATGACCATCGATCGCCATGCGTGCCAGGCCGTAGACAAATGCGCGGGCGGCAAGCACCAGATGATCGAAGTCGGTGTCCGGGGCAAGCCGACCTTGTTGTTGCGCTTGGGTCAGCAGGGCGATCATTTTCCGGCGAACGGCTTCATTCTGATCACGAAGACTGTCCGACGCGTCGAAATCGATCAGCGTTCGAGAACTGATGATCTGGAAATGCGTGGGATTGCTGATCGCCCACTCCAGATAGCCTTGCCCGATCGCTTCGAAGGCCACAATGGGATCTGCGCTGTCGACTTTGGACTGTGCATCGGCAACGGCCTCGGTCAGCCGGTTCATCGCCTGTTCGGCGACGGCGGTCAGCAGTGCTGATTTCGAGCGGAAATGCCGGAATGGCGCGCCGGGCGAAACGCCGGCACGTTTTGCCGCCTCGCGCACCGAGACATGCTCTGCTCCGCGCTCTTCGATGATCTCTACGGTAGCAGCGATCAAGGCCTCGACCAGATTGCCGTGATGATAGCGCTTGGGGTTGGCGGCTTCGCCGGAATCCGTGGGGCTGGTCATGCCTGCCCATAGCACGACGCCGACATGTAATCACTGATTATTTTCTTGCGTCCAGGCGTTTCATATGTAATCAGTGATTACAACATCAATGGAGGTTACCATGCTTCGCATCATCGCAACGACTGCCCTTGCTTTCTCTTTACTGTCGCTCGGGCCTGCCCAGGCCGAAGATCGGCCAACCCTGCAAATCGCCTGGCCGGCGGCCGGTTCGGTCATCGAACTCGGCAATGACCCAGAGAAGGCGATAGGCGTCGTCGTCAGCAGCAACTTCACGCTTCTGCCAGCGGGTGAATGCGACGGCGTCAGCCAATGCGGCCATTTGCACATGAAGATCGATCCCGCCGGAGATACCTGCAACATCCCCGGCAAGCCGTACAACAGCATGAACAGCGACTTTGGCGGCGATCTTGTCAAGGCTCGTTTCGGCCATTGCCCGGATGCCGCCGGCAAGCATGTGATCGGCGTCCTACTTGCCGATGATCATCACAAGCCCATTCTCGTCGACGGCAAACCCGTTACGGCTCTGGTGACGGTGACGACGAAATAACGCGGGTCGGGCGGGACTCAGCCTCATTCGGGCGGAGATTTCTGATACGGCCTGCTGATGAGAGATTTCGGCCGGGCTTGGTCCGGCCGGCGATCACGACATCGTGTCGAGCTTGCGCTGCATGGCGGCGATCTGTTCCTTCAGTTCCTGAAGGTCGTCGGGCTTTTCCGACGTCTCTTTCCTGGCCGGCTCCGCCGGCGCTGCGGAAGTGCCATTCGAGCCTGCGGGTGGGAAGGGCGTGAACAGGCGCATGGCGTTCTGGAACATCTCCATATTGCGGCGCGTCTGCTCTTCCAGCGCCTTGATCGGCGTGGCGATCTTCATCATGTCCAGCGGCGACTTGCCCAACGCACCCTTCATCTGCTCGCGGAAGCGTTCCTGCTCCTTTGAGAAGGCGATCATCGACTGTTCGAGGAAGCTCGGCACGATCATCTGCATCTGGTCGCCGTAAAAAGCGATCAACTGGCGCAGGAACGGAATCGGCAGCATGTTCTGCCCTTCCTTGTTCTCCAGTTCAAAGATGATCTGGGTCAGCACCGGATGGGTGATGTCGTCGCCGGTCTTGGCGTCCTGGACGGTGAACTCCACGCCCTTCTTGACCATTTCGGCAAGGTCCTCGAGCGTCACATAGGTGCTGGTGCCGGTGTTGTAGAGGCGGCGATTGGCATATTTCTTGATGATAATCGGTTCGTCTTTCGCGGCCATCAGCATCCTCCCGGGACACCGGCGCACTTGAGGTAAGCTGCCGGTAACGATTGCGCCTTTTCAAGGATATGCGCAAAAGCGTCACAATTCCAAGCGGTTTGTGCAGTGCGGCATCAAATAATGCTGCACGGCGGGCTAAAAATGCTGCGCAGCAATGGGCCGGCTGTATCCACCACGATGCGCAACCTGCTTGCGGCGCATGGCCGGTATGCCCATTTCCGGTTTGACTTGGATCATTGAAAGGGCAAGAAAAGCCCTGACGATACAAACTGCGATACCAAAACCTCGATACCTCGAAGTGTGGAGAAGAACATGTCCGCTGCCATCGTTGTCGCCAGTGCGGCGCGCACGCCCGTCGGTTCCTTCAACGGCGCCTTCGCCGCCACGCCGGCGCATGAGCTTGGTGCCGTCGTCATCAAGGAGTTGCTGTCCCGTACCGGTGTCGAGCCGGCGGAAGTCGACGAGGTCATCCTCGGCCAGGTGCTGACCGCGGCTCAGGGCCAGAACCCCGCCCGCCAGGCATCTATCGAAGCCGGCCTGCCGAAGGAAACCACCGCCTGGGGCCTCAACCAGGTTTGCGGCTCAGGTCTGCGCGCTATTGCTCTCGGTATGCAGCAGATCGCGACAGGCGATGCCAAGGTGATCGTCGCCGGCGGGCAGGAATCGATGTCGCTGGCCCCGCACGCTCAACACCTGCGTGCCGGCGTCAAGATGGGCGACTACAAGATGATCGACATCATGATCAAGGATGGGCTGTGGGATGCCTTCAATGGCTACCACATGGGCAACACGGCCGAAAACGTCGCTCGCCAGTTCCAGATTACCCGCGAGGACCAGGACCAGCTCGCATTGGCCTCCCAGAACAAGGCAGAGGCCGCGCAGAAGGCCGGCAAATTCAAGGACGAGATCGTGGCCTTCACCGTCAAGGGCAAGAAGGGCGACACCATTGTCGACCAGGACGAATATATCCGCCACGGCGCCACGATCGAGGCGATGACCAAGCTGAGACCGGCCTTCGACAAGGACGGCACGGTGACCGCCGCCAATGCCTCCGGCATCAATGACGGCGCCGCCGCCGTGCTGCTGATGACCGAAGCGGAAGCCGCAAAGCGCGGCATCACGCCGCTGGCGCGCATCGTGTCCTGGGCGACCGCGGGTGTCGACCCGCAGATCATGGGCACCGGGCCCATTCCCGCCTCGCGCAAGGCGCTGGCCAAGGCCGGCTGGTCGGTCGGCGATCTCGACCTGGTCGAGGCCAACGAAGCCTTCGCCGCCCAGGCCTGCGCCGTCAACAAGGACATGGGCTGGGATCCGTCGATCGTCAATGTCAATGGCGGCGCCATCGCCATCGGCCATCCGATCGGCGCCTCCGGCGCCCGCATCTTCAACACGCTGGTTTACGAGATGCGCCGCAGAAGTGCCAGGAAAGGTCTCGCCACGCTGTGTATCGGCGGCGGCATGGGGGTCGCCATGTGCGTGGAAGCGCTGTGAAGTCATCTGCAAAGCGCCGTGAGGACGGAGCGAGCAAGCCGTGAAACAGTCGGTGGCGAACAGGCTCCGCCGTTAGAGCGTTCCTGTTCGCCGCCCGCCGATCGAGAAAAAGGGAGGATATTATGACAAAGGTAGCACTCGTCACCGGTGGGTCGCGCGGTATTGGCGCCGCGATTTCGATCGGCCTAAAAAACGCCGGCTATCATGTCGCCGCGAACTACGCCGGCAATGACGAAGCGGCGCAAAAATTCAACGCGATAACCGGCATTCCGGTCTACAAATGGTCGGTCGCCGACTACGACGCCTGCGCCGCCGGCATCAAGCAGGTCGAGGCCGATCTCGGCCCGGTTTCCGTTCTGGTCAACAATGCCGGCATCACCCGCGACGCCATGTTCCACAAGATGACGCGCGAACAATGGAAAGAGGTCGTCGACACCAATCTTTCCGGCGCATTCAACATGACGCACCCGCTGTGGGTCGGCATGCGCGACCGCAAGTTCGGCCGCGTCATCACCATCTCCTCGATCAATGGCCAGAAGGGCCAGACCGGCCAGGTCAATTATTCGGCGTCGAAGGCCGGCGATATCGGCTTCACCAAGGCGCTCGCCCAGGAAGGGGCGCGGGTCGGCATCACCGTCAATGTCATCTGCCCCGGCTACATCGCCACCGAAATGGTCAAGGCGATGGACGAAAAGGTGCTCAATGAGCGCGTCATCCCGCAGATCCCGGTCGGCCGCCTCGGCGAGCCGGAAGAGATCGCACGCTGCGTCGTCTTCCTGGCTTCCGACGATGCCGGTTTCATCACCGGCTCGACCATATCAGCCAATGGCGGCCAGTATATCACCTGAGGCGTCATGTCACCTGAGGCGTCGGCCTGTTGCCGGTGACTGTTGCACGGGTCGATCTAACCGCCCACACGGCCGAGTTCGAGGCCGGGATCCGGATTACTCCGGCTGTCAGGCGACACGCTTCAGCCCTGGTTCGGCTGCCGGCTTGGTCTGGGCGACTGGACCCGGCTGGCGCGAAGGTGCCGGCAGGCGGGCAAGCGACGCCCGGCTGAGGCCCGACAGTTTGAAGGCGATGCGACGCTTCAGAAATGGAGTGAGATTCAGCGCCGAAAGCACGAGATTGCGGACGAACCGCTTCACCGAATTGCGGGAAAGCGCCATCTCCGTCATCATGCCCGCCAGTTCAAGCACCTCCTGGGCCGCCGGGCGGCGCAGCGTTTCGTAGAGGTCGAGCGCGGTTTCCGGGCGCACGCCGTTCACCACGTCGCCAAGCAACTGGCCAAGCACGACCGCGTCGATGATGCCGGTGTTCATGCCTTGCCCTCCCGCCGGGCTGTGCACGTGCGCGGCATCGCCGATAAGGAACAGCCGGTCCTTGCGGTACGAGCGGACCAGGCGGTGATGCACGCGAAAACGCGAGCTCCACGCCAGGTCGAGCACCCGGGTTCTTTTCTTGGTTGGACCACGGCTGTCGAGCAGCGCCTGGATGTCGGTGACCGCGGGGTTTTCCGGTGCGTCATCCATTGTCGCGACGACCCGGTACGAACCGTCCGGGAGCGGCGCCACCACCACCAGCCCGGCCGGTGCAAAGAACAGCGACACTTCCGTCGGCCCAACCGGCCAGTCGAGACGAACATCGGCGAGTACGAACGAAGCGTCATAGGCCGCGCCGTCGAACTCGATGCTGGTCGACCTGCGCACCAGGCTGTGCATGCCGTCGGCACCAACGACGCAGCGTGCCGATATCAGTTTCTCGCGGCCGTTCTCGATCACCGTCACGTGTGCGCCGTCAGCGTCCTGAACGACTGCCTTGGCCTCGACCGAGCGATGAATCACGCCGCCCAGGGCTGCGATCCGTTCGGCGAACACCTGCTCGGTCAGGTTTTGAGGCAGCATCATCAGATAGGGATGCCTCGAAGGAAGCTTGCTGAAATCGAGCTTGAGCAGCGCCCGGTTACGGTCGCGGATGGTGAAATTCTGCAGCTTCAGGGCAAGTTCGCTCAGCCGCTGCGCGACGCCGAGAGGCTCCAGCGTTTCCAGCGTCTGCGCGTGGATGACGCCAGCCCGCGAGGTCTGGAGGCCCTGCGCCAGTCTATCGATCAGGACATGATCGACACCGGCCTGGTGCAGCACGATGGACAGCGCCATGCCGGTCGGACCGGCGCCAACGATCAGGACTTCGGTGGTTTCGGGCAACATTTCTCTCTCCATTTATCAACGATCGTTGACTTTCTAGTCGAAGCCATTGCATTTGTCAACGGCTGTTGGCATAAGCATTTCATGACCGAGAATCGGCCGAAAAAACCCGGCAAGTCGGACCGCACGCGCGCCAAAATCCTGGAGGCCGCGAAGCTCCTGTTCGCGGAGCACGGCTATGAGGGCGCCTCGATCCGTGACGTCGCGGCACATGCCTCGATCGATCCGGCCATGGTGATCCGCTATTTCCGCAGCAAGGACGAGCTGTTCGCCAGGGCGGCGGTCGTCGACCTGCAATTGCCGGCACTGCGGGTGATCGACCGAAACGCCATCGGCGAAACGCTGATCAGGCGTTTTCTTGAAGTCTGGGAGGGCCCGGCCAGCGGCCCTGGCATGGCAATTCTGCTGCGTTCGGCGACGTCGAACGAATTCGCCGCGGAAAAATTGCGCGACGTATTTGGCAACCAGGTGAGGCCGGTGATTGCGGCGGTCGCTGACCCCGCCGATGCGGGTCGACGGGCCGGGCTCGTTTCGAGCCAGTTGCTGGGTCTGGCGATGTGCCGATACCTGCTGCGGCTTCCGCCCGTCGTCGCCCTGTCGCACGACGAAATTATCCAGGACGTCGGCCCTACTTTGCAGCGCTATGCCGTGGGAGAGGCTTGAACCAAGCCGTTCTGCATTGCTGGCAGTCTCGTTCTCGTACAAGCGACTGCGCCGACGCCGATTTGTGCCAAAGCGGTACGCAAAAATTAACGGCAGCCGCCCAGCCCTGTGCAAAACCCTGTTCCCGCCTGTTAATAACAGGTGGAAAACCTGTTCATGATACAACATATTGGGGTGAACAAAACGGGAAACATGCTCCGACGCTGATTCGTCGCCGTTTCGTTCCGGCTTTGAGCGCAATGTTAAACGACAAAGGCTGAAAACATCCCCCAAAAGGTTAAGGCGCGTTAGGAAAGATTAATTATTTCAAGATGTTGGATGACGCCGGCCGACCTGCGTCGATCGTTCAGCGGCAAAGGTTAACGGCGACGGCAGCCCTGCATGAAACGGGCCAGTTCGGCGATTCAGCATGTGGTGAGACTCGCCGGCGAGAAATCCAGATGTAGTCGTGAACAAACCATGAATCTGCGCGAGTCAGCGATTCGTAGCCGATTCGTTCCAGACTCGTTCCAACTGTTAAATCGGAACGGCGGAACGGATTGTCGACGGCGACGGAAGGCTTCGAGCTGCCATCGGAATATTCTGCTTTCGCTTCGCGCCCGAAATCCCTATGTGTCGGCTGTCACCCGCGCCACCACGGGGCGCGCTCCCGACAACGCGAGGCAGAGAGCCTTAATTTCCAGGTCGATGAACATCCAGCCGAAACACACTGAGCCACTGATCCTGTCAGGCCGCGACGTGACCGCTGTGCTCGGGCCGACAAACACCGGCAAGACCCATCTCGCCATCGAGCGCATGGTGGCGCATGAAAGCGGCATTATCGGCCTGCCGCTCAGGCTGCTCGCCCGCGAGGTCTATTCACGCGTCTGCGAGAAGGTCGGCGCTCACAAGGTGGCGCTCATCACCGGTGAGGAGAAGATCCAGCCCGACGGCGCCAGATATTCGGTCTGCACCGTGGAAGCCATGCCGCGCGAGACCGACGCCGCCTTCGTCGCCGTCGACGAGGTCCAGCTAGCCGGCGATCTCGAGCGCGGCCACATCTTCGCCGACCGCATCCTGCATCTGCGCGGTCGCCAGGAGACGCTGCTGCTCGGCGCAGCGACCATGCACGGCATCCTCCAGCGCCTGCTGAAGGGGGTGTCGGTGGTGACGCGGCCGCGGCTGTCGCATCTCGCCTATGCCGGCTCGAAGAAGCTGACCCGCCTGCCGCGACGTACGGCGATCGTCGCCTTCTCCGCCGACGAGGTCTATGCCATCGCCGAACTCATCCGCCGCCAGCAGGGCGGTGCGGCAGTCGTGCTCGGCGCGCTATCGCCGCGCACCCGCAACGCGCAGGTGGAGCTGTTCCAGTCGGGTGATGTCGATTATCTGATTGCCACCGATGCGATCGGCATGGGCCTCAACCTCGATCTCGATCATGTCGCCTTCGCCCAGAACCGCAAGTTCGACGGCTACCAGTATCGCAACCTGACGGCGGCCGAGCTCGGCCAGATCGCCGGCCGCGCCGGCCGCCACTTGCGCGACGGAACTTTTGGCGTCACCGGCCAGGTCGATCCGCTGGACGAGGAACTGGTCAAGAAGATCGAAGCGCATGATTTCGACCCGGTGAAGGTGCTGCAATGGCGCACCGCGCGTTTCGATTTCGCCAACCTCGACGCTCTGAAGCGCTCGATCGAGACCAACGCGCCGGTTGAAGGCCTGACGCGCGCGCTGCCGGCGGTCGATGCGCAGGCGCTCGAACATCTGTCCCGCGACGAGGACATCCGGGCGCTTGCCACCGACGCCAGGCGCGTGGCGCTGTTGTGGGAAGCCTGCGCCCTTCCCGATTACAGGAAGATCGCCCCGGCTCAGCATGCCGACCTGATCGCCTCGATCTACATGGACCTTGCCAGGCATGGCCATGTCGATGAGAATTACATGGCCGAGCAGGTGCGCCGCGCCGACACCACCGAGGGCGACATCGACACGCTGTCGCACCGGATCGCTCAGATCCGCACTTGGACTTTCGTTTCCAACCGGCCCGGCTGGCTGGCCGATCAGGCACACTGGCAGGAAAAGACGCGCGAAATCGAAGACAGATTGTCGGATGCGCTGCATGAGCGGTTGACGAAACGCTTCGTAGACCGCAGGACTTCCGTCCTCATGCGGCGCCTTAGAGAAAATACCATGCCTGAAGCCGAAATCAGTCCAACCGGAACCGTCCTCGTCGAAGGCCACCATGTCGGCGAGTTGCAGGGGTTCCGCTTCACCGCCGACCAGAGCGCCGGCGGCGAGGACGCCAAGGCGGTGCGCACAGCAGCCCAGAAGGCGCTTGCAGCCGAATTCGAGGCGCGGGCCGAACGCTTCGGCGCCTCGGCCAATGGCGACATCGCGCTCGGCTCCGACGGCACGCTGCGCTGGATCGGCGCGCCAATCGGCACGCTGGTCGCAGGCGACGAGCCGTTGAAGCCACGCCTGGTGCTGCTGGCCGACGAGCAGCTCACCGGTCCCGCCCGCGACAAGGTTGCAGCGCGCGCCGAGCGCTTCGTCAATTTCCAGATCGAGTCGCTGCTGAAGCCGCTGGTCGACCTCAAGAACGCCGAGCAGATAACCGGCATCGGCCGCGGCATCGCCTTCCAGCTCGTCGAGAATTTCGGCCTCATCAACCGCCGCGACATCGCCGAGGAGATGAAGTCGCTCGACCAGGAAGGCCGCGCCGCCCTGCGCCGGCTCGGCGTGCGCTTCGGCGCCTACCACGTCTTCGTGCCGGCGCTGATCAAGCCGGCCGCGGCCGGACTGGTGACGTTGTTGTGGGCGCTGCAGAACGACGGCAAGGACAAGCCTGGCTTTGGCGACGTGGTTCACGCGCTGGCCTCCGGCCGCACCTCGGTGGTCATCGATCCCACCTTCGACAAGACCTTCTACAAGCTGGCCGGCTACCGCAATCTCGGCCGTCGTGCGGTGCGCGTCGACATCCTCGAACGGCTGGCCGACCTGATCCGGCCCGCAACCAACTGGAAGCCGGGCCTCGGCCAGCGCCCAGACGGCGCCTATGACGGTCAGTCCTTCATGGTGACGCCGCCGATGATGTCGATTCTCGGCGCCACGGCCGACGACATGGAAGAGATTCTGAAAGGCCTCGGCTACCGGGCCGAGCCGAAGCCGGCTGTCGAGGTGAAGGCACGGCTCGAGGCACAGGACAATAGCGCGCGTGAAGCCGCCGCGGCCAAGCAGGCGGCGGAAGAACAAGCCGAACAGGCCAAGGCAGCTGAAGCCGCGATTGCCGACGCAGCCGCCGAGGCGCCGGCCGACAGTTCTGAGCCGGATGCAGTGGCAGAAGCCACGGCGGAGGCTCTCGCGGAACCCGCTGCCGAAGCGGAACCTGTCGCAGAAGCTCAGCTGCAAACTCCGCCTGAGGTCACGGTAGAGGCACTGCCTGCAGCTGAAGCCGCAGTTCGAGAGGCAGCACCCGAAACCGCCGAGGTTGAGGTCGCACCGGCGGAGCCGGCTTCCAAAGCCTCGCCCGCAACGGCAGCAGTCTCGGCCGAACCTGCCGCGGCGGTGGAAGCCGCCACCGGCGAGGCTGCTCCAGAGGCCGAGAAAGAGGCAGAAGAACCAAAACCCATCCTGTTGTGGCGGCAGGGCCGCTTCGACCAGCGCCCACGCCACCGCCACCACGACAACCGGCCACGTGATAGGGACAATCGCCCGCGCAGCCCACAAGTCACGCGCGATGGCCGCAGCAACTCGCCGGCAGAGGCCGGGCAGCAGGCCGGCGCCCCGGGCGGCCGGCCCGCCCGTGAAGGACGCCGCGACGGCGACGGCGCCGGCAAGCCGCGCTTCGACCGCAGCAAGTTCAAGCCCAAGCCCCAGGGCGAGCCAGGCGAACGGCGCGACGGCAAGCCGCAGGGCGAGCGCCCCGATCGTCGCGAAAGCCGGCCCGACTGGAAAGGCGGCAGGCCGGACGCCAAGGGCGGCGCGCCTGGTGGAAAGCCCGCGTTCCAGCCGAAGCCTCGCGAGGAGCGTCCGGTGCGCTTCGACCCGGATTCCCCCTTCGCCAAGCTCGCCGCGTTGCGCGACCAGCTGAAGAAGTAAGTTCGTTCGCTCCGATGGTCACTGATGCCCGCCAGCGCATCGACAAATGGCTGTTCTTTTCGCGTGCGGTGAAATCGCGCTCGCTGGCGGCGAAGCTGGTGGTGGCCGGACGCGTTCGCATCAATCGCGACAAAGCAGCGCAGGCCTCCGATCTGGTCCGCCTCGGCGACGTCCTGACCATCACTCTCGAGCGGCGCATCTTCGTCTGGAAGGTGCTCGGCACCGGCAGCCGGCGCGGTCCCGCCGAGGAAGCGCGCTTGCTCTACGAGGATATCTCGCCGCCGCCGGCACCAAAGGGCGAGGCCGTTCGCGATGCGATCCCCGCACTGCGTGATGCCGGCAGCGGCCGCCCGACCAAGAAGGAACGCCGGGAGACCGACCGGTTGTTCGGCGACGACTGACGCATAACCGACTTTCGTCGCATCGCCGGCTGGAAATCCATTCCGGAAACACCGGCATCACACGCAATGGCCGCCCTTGCAAGCGGCGGGCAAAGACGTTACCTCACCAAGAAAGCCTACCGCATCGGCCCGAAAATCGATATCGATTTTCCAAGCGCACGATGCGTGGTTTCAAAGTGTTAGAGCGTACCTTGTGCGTCCGATTGGACGCCACGTCGCCCTGATAAAAGGGGACGTCCCGGAGCCGACCGATGACCTATGTCGTGACCGATAATTGCATAAAATGCAAATACATGGACTGCATTGAGGTCTGTCCGGTCGACTGTTTCTATGAGGGCGAGAACATGCTCGTCATTCATCCCGACGAGTGCATCGACTGTGGCGTCTGCGAACCGGAATGCCCGGCCGACGCGATCAAGCCGGACACCGAGCCAGGGCTCGACAAATGGCTGCAGATCAACACCGAATACGCCGATAAATGGCCCAATATCACCGCCAAGAAGGAACCTCCGGCCGACGCCAAATCCTTCGATGGCGAGGTCGGCAAGTTCGAAAAATATTTTTCCCCCGAGCCCGGCCAGGGCGACTAGCGCTCGACCGCGAAAATCGAAATCGATTTTCGAAAGGACTATGCGCCAGATCAAAGTGTCACAGCATCCTTGCGCGTCCAAAACGGGCGCGTGGCACCGTAACGGCGACGCCGGTTTGATCGGCATCACGCGTGCTGACAGGCACCACACGTTAACTGCCTTGATAGGCGGAGATCGCGCTTGACCTTCGCGCGTGCAGCAAAACCTTGATTCTTCCGACTTTTTGTGCTAAACGAACCAAACATGCCGGTGACACAACGTCGATTTATGGCGCAAACGCCCCAAATCACTGAAAGGTGAATTTTTCAATCCGGACCAGAGTGATCTGGGGCAGGCAGTCGCGATTATGCGATTTGCCAACCTCGGTTTTTCCGGTGGGTTCGTAGTTGTGCGGCTAACGATCGGTACCCGATCGCGCGAGTTCGACCGGCAGAATGCCGGTTCCACACCAAGGAGTTCATGGCGTAATGGCAACAATCACCCCGCAGAAGAAGTCCAGCGCAGCGCGTCACGGTTTTAAGACCGGCGAGTACATCGTCTATCCGGCGCATGGCGTCGGCCAGATCGTCTCGATCGATGAGCAGGAAGTTGCGGGCCACAAGCTGGAACTGTTCGTCATCGACTTCCAGAAGGACAAGATGCGTCTGAAGGTTCCGGTCGCCAAGGCGACTTCCATCGGCATGCGCAAGCTGTCGGAAGAGGATTACGTCGATCGCGCGCTGAAGGTCGTGCAGGGCCGCGCCCGCGTCAAGCGCACCATGTGGTCGCGCCGCGCCCAGGAATATGATGCGAAGATCAATTCCGGCGACCTGATCTCGATCTCGGAAGTTGTGCGCGACCTCTACCGCGCCGACAATCAGCCGGAGCAGTCCTATTCCGAACGCCAGCTTTATGAGGCGGCACTCGACCGCATGGCGCGCGAGATCGCGGCCGTCAACCGCATGTCGGAAACCGAAGCGGTGCGCCTCATCGAGGTGAACCTCAACAAGGGTCCGAAGCGCGGCGCCAAGGCCGACAACGAAGAAGCCGAGCAGGAAGAAGCAGCCTGAGCGCTTCTCGCCTTCGAATTTGGAAAAACCCGGCCTCGCGCCGGGTTTTTTTGTTATATGCCCGGTCACTCGCTGAAGCAAGGCAGCAAGGGCGCATTAGCATTTGTGATGGTCACCCCAAAACCGCTACGCCGTTTTGGGCGACATGCATTAACCTTCGCCGCCGCCTTCCTTCTCCGCCTCCTGCTTCAGCGTCGAGATGAACCGCTTGGTTCGCTGGCGCTCCGGATTGCTGAACAAAACCGCGGCGGGGCCTTTCTCGACGACGCTGCCGGCGTCGAGGAACACCACCTCCTGGGCGATTTTGGAGGCGAGGCGCAAATCAAGCGTCGCCATCACCATGGTGGTGCCCTCGCTGGCGAGCTGGCCGAGCACGTCGACCACCTCCTGCGCCAGTTCCGGATCGAGCGCCGAAGTCGGCTCGTCGCACAGCAGCACTTTCGGCGATGGTGCCAACGCCCGGGCGATCGCCACGCGTTGCTGCTGGCCGCCTGACAACGTCGCCGGCCAGGCGTCGGCCTTGTGCGACATCCCAACCTTTTCGAGCAGGGCGAGCGCCCGCTCACGCGCTCGCCCGGCCGGCCATTTCAGCACCGTCACCAGGCCCTCCATGACATTTTCGATCGCCGTGCGGTGCGGGAACAGCTGGAAATTCTGGAACACCATGCCGGTCTGCAGCCGCAGGCGCTGGATGGCCCTGCCGGGAACCTTGCCGCCGGGATGGAATTCGAGCGCGTCGTCGCCGATGCGCACCGTGCCCGAGGTCGGGATCTCGAGCAGGTTGATGCAGCGCAGAAGCGTGCTTTTCCCACCGCCCGAGGGGCCGACAAGGGCGGTGACGCTGCCTTCCTCGATGGTGACGGTCACGCCCTTCAGCACGAGATTGTCACCAAAACGCTTCTCGATGTCGGTGAGGCCGATCATGCGCGCGCCTCGAGGAAGCCGCCATAGCGGTTGAGCCGCTTTTCCAGGCGCGTCTGCAACGCTGACAGCACCGAGCTCAGCGCCAGATAGAGAGCCGCCGCCTCGACATAGAGGATCAGCGGCTCGTAGGTGGTGGCGACGATGCGCTGCGCCGCTTGGAACATCTCCGGCACCGTGATGGCGGCGGCCAGCGATGTATCCTTGACCAGCGAGATGAAAGTGTTGGACAGCGGCGGCACCGCGACGCGGCCCGCTTGTGGAAGGATAGTGCGTCGCATCGCCTGGCCCCAGGTCATGCCGATCGAATAGGCCGCTTCCCACTGCCCCTTCGGCACCGAGCCTATGACGGCGCGGATGATCTCCGACGTATAGGCGCCGATATTGAGTGTGAAGCCGATCAACGCGGCTGAAAAGGCGTCGAGCAGGATGCCGACCGAGGGCAGGCCGTAGAAGATCAGGAAGAGCTGCACCAGAAGCGGCGTGCCACGGAAGATCCAGACATAGAAGCGGACCACGGCGACCAGCGGCTTCGGGCCGAACAGCCGGACGAGCGCTGCAACCAGTCCTACGAAGAGACCGAATGCGAACGACAGCAGCGTTAGCGGCACGGTGAAGATCAGCGCGGCCCATAGCAGCGTGGGCAACGAATCCAGCATCAATTGCAGCCAGTGCGGCACGAAAACTCTCCTTGCGAGATTGCCGCCCAAAAATCGGCCCGGCAGCATCGAGGCGCGACCATAGTGTCGTCATATCACGCCAAAAGCGGCGGCCGTCAAAGACGGCTCGCCGCGATAATTTGCCATGCGGGCCGGCAACCCGCCCGCTCCGTGAAATGCGCTTACTTCGAAACGTCCTGGCTGAAGTAAGTGTCGGCGATCTTCTGGTAGGTGCCGTCGGACTTGATATCGGCCAGCGCCCGATTGATGGCGGCGACCAGTTCCGGATCGCCCTTGCGCACGAGGACGCCGGAATAGTCGGCATTTTCTTCCTGCGCGGCGATCTTCACGTTGGCGTCGGGCTTGTGCTTCTTGAAATCGAGGAAGGACAGGCTGTCGTTGATGGTGGCATCGGCGCGGCCGGTAAGAAGCAGCTGGATCGATTGGTCGAAACCATCGGTACCGACGAGTTCGGCGCCGTTCGCTTCGGCGAGCTTGCCGAAATTCGAGGTCAGCGACTGCGCCGCCTTCTTGCCCTTCAGGTCGGCAAAGCTCTTGATGTCGGTATTATCGCCCCGCACGATCAGCACCGCCTTGGAAGCAATATAGGGATCGGAGAAATCATACTTGGACTTGCGCTCCTCGGTGATGCCGACCTGGTTGATAACGGCGTCATAGCGCTTGGCGTCGAGGCCGGCGATCAGCCCATCCCATTTGCCTTCGAGGAATTCGGCCTTGACGCCGAGCCGCTCGGCGATCGCCTTGGCAACCTCGACGTCGAACCCGACCAGTTCGCCCGAGGCATCATGATAGGTGAAGGGGGCGTAGGTGCCTTCCGTGCCGACCTTGAAGACACCGGCCTGCTTGATCTGATCGAGATTGGCGCCGGCATGGCCTGATGTGCCTGCCAGTACCTGCAGTGTTGCGGCGACGATAAGCGATTTGAGCCATTTCATTTTTCTGTGATCCCGTCATTGGCCGGCGTCCGGGGCCGGCGTCCGGCGCATTTGTGAGCGCCGGAAACTGACAGATGCAGCCTGGCGAAATAAGGAACCAGATCTCAAAAATGAGACACTTTCGAAATCCAATTCTCAAAACCACACCGACTCACGCCAACCGGCCGAGGAGCGACCGCCGCATCGAGCTTTCGAACAGTGCAATCCACGCGACATCAGCGGCGGAACCATTCGCGCGGGTGGCACGTTTGTTGGCTGTTGTAGGGCGCGGCGTCGCCAATTCAACCACGATGCCAGCTCAGGGGCGAGCGATCGCACCGCAACGCCCGGAACAGGGAGCGTGGCATGATGGAAGATACGGCAGGGCGAACCATGGTCCGCGCGGCGATGAAAGCCCCCTATCTCGCGCGCGAGGAGGAGCATGTTCTCGCGCTGCGCTGGAAGGAAGACAACGACCAGCAGGCACTGCACCAAATCGCCATGGCGCATATGCGGCTGGTTATTTCCATGGCCTCGAAGTTCCGCCACTATGGCCTGCCCCTCGGCGACCTGGTGCAGGAAGGCCATGTCGGCCTGCTGGAGGCAGCGGCCCGTTTCGAACCGGAGCGCGAGGTGCGGTTTTCGACCTATGCGACGTGGTGGATCCGTGCCTCGATGCAGGACTATATCCTGCGCAACTGGTCGATCGTGCGCGGCGGCACCAGTTCGGCGCAGAAGGCGCTGTTCTTCAATTTGCGGCGCCTGCGCGCCCGCTTGGCGAACGGTGCCGAGCCGATCTCGAACACCTCGCTCTACCGCGAGGTGTCGGTGGCGCTTGGCGTCTCCGAGGCCGACGTGGCGATGATGGACTCGCGCCTTTCGGCCCCGGATAGTTCGCTCAACCAGCCGCTCGCCGACGATGCGGGCGCCACAGAGCGAATGGATTTCCTGGTTTCGGACGATCCTTTGCCGGACGAAGTCGTGGGCGACACGATCGATGTCGAACGCCGCTCTATCTGGCTGAAAACCGCGCTCGGCGCGCTCAATGCCCGCGAGCTCAGGATCATCGAGGAACGCCGGCTGAGCGACGAGGGCGCGACACTCGAAGCCCTCGGCGAGGCGCTTGGCATCTCCAAGGAGCGCGTCCGCCAGATCGAGGCACGCGCCATGGAAAAGCTCAAGATAGCGCTGGTGAAGCAAAACCCCGAGTTTCTGGCGACCGCCGCCTAGGGGTGTGTTGCGATTCAGGTTAGGACGAGTCGGAGTCGAAGACGGGCGCGAAGCGACCAAACGGTGGTTTCCGAGAACCGGAGCCGAGCGTACGTAAAGTACGTGAGCACCGGCCTACGCCGGCCGTAGCCTTACTGCCGCGACCGCTCATGAGTGCTCCGGCCGGCGAAGGTCGGAAGCGCAGGAAATTGCCATTTGCGGGCCGGCATCACCTGAATATCGACACACCCTATCTGTCGGTGATGATCTTGACCTTGTCGCCGGCCGAAACGGCTGCGCCGGGCGACATTGCATTGAGCACCCTGAACAGGTCGAGCTTGCGGTCGACGCCGACCATCTGCGCCGCGAGCGAACCCATGGTCTGTCCGGGCCGGACCGTGACGACGCGGATATGCAGCGGCTTCAGCGCTGCTTTTTCGGCCGCGCTCAAGATCCGGAACGAGCCGCTGACCGAGCGCGCCACCGCATCCAGCGAGGTGCTGGCGGAGGGGGCTGCCGTCAGCAGCCGGTATACCTGGCCGCCGGCGCGGATCACCGCGATGCCGAACTGCCAGCCCTCGGCGCTGGCATGCGCCGTCGCCGCCTCGTTGCCGTTGATTGTTTCCTGGCGCACGCTGCTTTCGTCGAGACCGGCCACCCAGCCGCTGCGGAGGTAGTCGGTCAGCGATCGGTTCCTGTCGATCGAGACGCCGTCGAAGCGGATCGCTATGTCGCCCGGCCCGGTTGCCGTCACCGCCGCGGCCGAGTTGTCGATGATGAAGCCGTCGGGCACCGAGAACGACACGCCGAGCCCCGGATGCAGGAAGGTTTCGCCACGCACATAGCCTTCCTCCGGCGTGTCGCCGTAGAGCAGCCCGTCTATGCCGGCGAGGAAGGCATCGCGGTCGCGCGTGCCGACGCCGGGCGCGCCGAACTGGCGGGCATGGCGCTGCGCCAGATCGATGCGTTGCGGCGTGTTCGGGTGCGTTGCCAGGAAGTCGAGGCTGGCGTCGGTGGCGCCGCTGATCGAGCGGAAATCGGTGTAGGCCGACATGGACTGCAGGAAGCGGCCGGCGGCAAACGGATCGAAGCCCGCCTCGCCGATCGACTTGATGCCGATGCCGTCGGCTTCCAGCTCCTGATTGCGCGAGAACTGGGCAAGCCGCAGCTTGCCGCGGATCAGTGCCGCCTTGGCGGTCGGGCTGTCGCCGAGCACATCCGAGACGACTTTTGTCGCAAAGCCTTCCTCGGCCTCGAGCTGCTGGCGCTGCAAGCCGTGGTTTGCAGTGACATGGCCCATCTCATGCGCGATGACCGCGGCGAGCTCGGCCGAATCGTTGGCCAGCGCCAACAGGCCGCGCGTGATGTAGAGATAGCCGCCAGGCAATGCGAAAGCGTTGACGTTGGGCGAATTTAGGATCGTGATGCGGTAGGTCTGGCTCGGGTTGGCCGAAACCACCGTCAGGCTGCCGACGACTTTGGCGACCATGCGCTCGAGCTTGGGATCGGAATATTCGCCGCCATAGGTCGCGAGGATGCGCGGATGCTGCGCCTTGGCCATTTCGGCGACCTTGCTGTTGGCGGCAACATTGTCGACGGTGACCGGTTTGCTGGAAGGCTGGAAGCCGGATTCCTGAACGTCCGGAGGCGTGAACATCTGGCAGCTTGCCAACGCCATGGCAAAGCCGGCCAGCGCCAGGAAGCGCGCCAGCGGTTTCCTTCTCACTCTGTCTGTGCCGGTCGGCAGAACAGCTTCCTTTCGGCTCTCAGCACATGGCCCGAAAATCGGGCATCGATTTTCAGATCATGCGCAAAATCAACTGCCACAGCGTCCTTCGAGCCCACGAGCGCGGATGGCACCGTAGTGGCAAATCACAACCTATGCCGGACCAGTATCGGAGGACCTAGCCACACTACTTTGACCATGGCAAGCAAACGCCACATCGCCTGAAGCCGGTTTGGCCGTAAATTATGTCCGCTTCCGGGCAACATCTCGTGATCCTGCGCCAAACGGACCTGCACCGATATAGCGCCGAAAGGCTTCCGGTCCAGCCTTGGTAAAAAAATCGGCGACAGTCCCGGTTGCGGCAACCGTGCCATTGTCCAGGAACACCATGTCCTGGCCGATACGGTGGGCGTCCTCCGGCTGATGGGTGACGAACAGCACCGTCATGCGCCGCTCCGCTTGGAGGTCGGCTACCAGATCGAGCATGTCGTCGCGCAAGGCCGGTCCGAGCGAGGCGAACGGTTCGTCGAGCAAGAGCACCGGCCGGTCGCGCACCAGGACGCGGGCGAGCGCGACGCGCTGCCGCTCGCCGCCGGAGAGTTCGCGCGGCAGGCGCCGTTGCTTGCCGGCAAGGCCGACGCGCTTGAGCGCCCCGGCGATTGCAGCGTGGTCGGCCTCGGTCAGCCTGAGCGATGGCGAGCGGCCAAGGCCGACATTTCGTTCGACCGAAAGATGGGCGAAGAGATTGTTTTCCTGGAACACCATCGACACTGGCCGCGCCGAAGGCGGTTTGCCGCCGACATCGCCGCCACCGATCAGCACGCGGCCCGATCGCGGCGTCTCGAAGCCGGCCACCAGGTTGAGCAGTGTCGATTTTCCCGAGCCGCTCGGCCCCATGATGGCGATGATCTTCGAGGCGGCGAACTCGACATGGAATAAAAACGGCGCTTCGCCATAGCTGAACGAGACCTTTTCCAGCCGCACAGCCGTACCGTTTTCGCTGTTGAGCATCATGATTTTTCTCCCCGTCCCAGCCAGTCCGCGGCCAGGACAAGCGCGAGACAGACCAGGCCGAGCAGCAATGCCAGGCCGGCCGCGTCCATCGTGCGGTAGCTGCCCATGCGGGCCAGCAAGAGATAAGGCAGCGTCTGCAGGGAGTCGCTGCCAAACAGGGCAATGACGCCGAGATCGCCGAGCGACAAAGCCATCGCGAACGCGAAACCGGTGGCGAGCGGCCGCCGCAGCGACGGCCGGTCGACCAGCCGGAAACGATTCCAGCCCGAAATGCCAAGCAGCAAACAGAGCCGCTCGTGGCGTTCGCTCGCCGCATCATAGCCGGGGCGAATGGCGCGGATGGCAAACGGCATCGCCATCACCGCATTGACGGCGACGACCATGACAGGGGCGATGGCAAAGACGTCGCTGACGGTCCGCAGGAGCAGGAACCAGCCGGCGCCGATGACGACGGGCGGCACGACGAGGACGAAGCCGGCGCCGGTATCGGTGGCGTATTCGAGCAGCGTCCTGGCGCCGACGCGACGCCTCAAGGCCAGCGCCCGGCGTGCCATGACCAGCGACAGCGACAGCGCCACTGCAAGCAGCGCCGCCAGCAAGGCGAGCACGGCGCTGGTCAGCGCCGCTTGCCGCACGGCGCTCTCGCCCGCCAGCCGGCCGAGATCGGCGCCAAGGCCTGACGTCACCGTGGCCGCCATCGGCCCGGCGACGAACAGCAAAGCGAGGATGATCAATGCTGCGTTCAGCACGGTCTCGGCGGCGCCGGCCGAAAGATAGCGGCGCGAAGCCACCGGCAGGTTGGCGTCGCCGACGGTATTGGCGCCGAGCCGCATCAATGCCAGCACGACGACGAAGGTCAGCGCGATCTGCAGCACTGTCAGCGTCACCGCGCGGGCAGGATCGAAATCGAAACGCAGCGCCTGGTAGATGGCGACCTCCAGCGTCGTCGCACGCGGCCCGCCGCCCAGCGTGAGTACGATGGTAAAGGATGTGATGCAGAGCATGAAAACAAGCCCGGCGACGCCCGGCAGTGACGCGCGCAGCGTCGGCCATTCGATCAGCCGGAAGGCGGGCCTGGCGCCCATGCCGAGTTGGCTCGCCAGCCGCCACTGGTCGGCCGGCACTGTCCCAAGCGCTTCGAGGAACAGCCGCGTGGCCAGCGGCAGATTGAAGAAGACATGGGCGACGAGGATGCCGGACAGGCCGTATATGCCCGGCCAGCCCTGACCGCCGATCGCACTGAGCACGCCGGCGAAATAGCCGGCACGGCCATAGAGTGCCAGAATCCCGAGTGCTGCGACGATGGCCGGCAGCGCGAGCGGCACGGCGAAGAGCTGCAGGATCAGGCCGCGACCAAAGAAGCGCGGATGCCGCGACAGCGCCCGCGCCACGAACAGCGCCGGCACGACGGAGAGCAGCGTCGACAGCAATGCCTGCCACAGCGTGAATCGGGCGACGCGGAAGAGGTAGGAATCGAAGGCCGACGCGGCGCCAGACGGATCGCGTGCGCCTTCGACGATGAGCCCGGCGAACGCGCCGCCGATCAGCAGCGCAACAGCGGCAAGCGCAATTGTGCCGGCGGTGACGCGGGGGTCGGCAGGATATCCGGTACGCATGCCGCCCTGCCTAGTTCAACGATCGTCGAAGCAGAAAATATGGCTGAGGCCGAGTTCCCGGCGCCGTAGAGTGATCATCTCTCAATCACAAGCTACTTGCTCATCACCGACAGCCATTCGTCGACCCAGGCCTTGCGGTTGGCGGCGACCTCTTCGGGGCTTAACAGCAACGTCTTGGACGGCTTGACGAGCTTGTCGAAAGCCGGATTGAGCGGCTTCTCGGTCTTGCCGGCAGGGAACATCCAGTTGGTCTCGGGAATGACATCCTGGAATTTCGGCCCGGTCATGAAAGTCAGGAACTGTTTCGCCAACGGGTTCTTCGCACCTGATTTGGTGATGCCGGCAACCTCGATCTGCAGATACGCGCCCTCGTCGAAGGATGCTGCCTGATAGCGTTGGGTGTTTTCGGCGACCATGTGATAGGCCGGCGACGTGGTATAGGACAGCACCATCGGCGCCTCGCCCTTGGTGAACAGGCCGTAGGCCTCGCTCCAGCCCGGCGTCACGGTGAGCACCTTTGCCTTAAGCTTGGCCCAGGCTTCGGGCGCCTTGTCGCCATAAACCGACTTCACCCACAACAGCAGGCCGAGACCGGGCGTCGAGGTGCGCGGATCCTGAATGACGATCTTTTCATCGGCATTGCCCTCGACCAATTCCTTCAGGCTCTTCGGCGGCGTCTTCAGCTTTTCGGTGTCGTAGACGACGGCGAAATAACCATAGTCGAACGGCACGAAAATATCGTCGCTCCAGCCGCCCGGCACCTTGACGTCGATGACGGCACCATGCGGCGAAAACAGGCCGGTGGCCTTGGCTTCCGCCGTCAGATTGGTGTCGAGGCCGAGCACGATGTCGGCCTTGGTCGCGGCCCCTTCCAGCCTGACGCGGTTGAGCAGGGCGACGCCGTCGGCGACCGCGACGAATTCGAGAATACAGCCGCATTCGGCCTCGAACGCCTTCTTGACCGCCGGGCCTGGACCCCATTCGGCGGTGAAGCTCTCATAGGTATAGACGGTGAGTTTTTCCTGCGCGGATGCCGGCCCGGTGCCGGCGAGAACGGTCGCGGCGAGCAGCACTGCCGAAACAAGTGTGTATAAAAACGTGCGCATCGGCGCCTCCTTCGTTGGCGTTGAGGGGAATTGAGGCGTCGGGTTGTCCGAAACGTCTAATCCCTCCGCCGGTACAAACCGGATCAGGTTCAGCGGGTTGGCAGGTTGCCTCTCAGCCGGTCCGCGAAGATCGCGTCCAGCACCCCGTTAGAGCGCTTCGACACATAGGCCCGGCCCATCTGCGGCGCAAGCGGAAGTTTGCCGGGCATCGAGACCGCGGCCTTCCGTTTCGCAAGCAGGGCTGGTAAGGGCCACGCATATGAGCAAATTTACCATCCTGCTTGGCGGCGACCTTATCCGCACGCCACTGCTCGACCGCCAGGTCGAAGGCACGCGTGTCATCGCCGCCGACGCCGGCATCAGCCATGCCCGGACTCTGCGCCTGACGCCGGAACTCTGGGTCGGCGACTTCGATTCGGTGCCGGCGGATTTGCCGGACGAGCTCGCCGCCGTGCCGCGCCAGGTGTTTCCGGCAGAAAAGGACAAGACCGACGGCGAACTGGCTATCGCCGCCGCGCTCGAACGTGGCGCGACCAGCCTCGTGCTCGCCGGCGCGTTCGGCGGCAAGCGCACCGACCACGCCTTCCTGCACCTGGCGCTCGGCGTCCGGCTGGCCGAGGCAGGGACAGAGGTGCTTTTGACCAGTGGCGCACAGGAAGGCGTGCCCTTGCTTCCCGGAAAGGCCGGCTTCGACTACGCCGACGGCACGCTGTTTTCGATTCTCGGCTTCTCCGACCTTGCCGGTCTGACCGTGACCGGCGCCAAATGGCCGCTGAACCATGTCGAGGTGGCGTTCGGCTCGTCGCTGACCATTTCCAACGAGGTCAAGGGCCGACTCGAAGTCGCGCTGGGCAGCGGCCGCGCGCTGTTGCTCGCCCATCCATTCCCCCTACCTGAAAGCTGACATGGCGCCGCCGCTTCTCAATCTCGACGGGATAAAACTGACCTTCGGTGGCACGCCGCTGCTCGACGGGACGGAACTGACGGCGTCGGCGGGCGACAAGATCGCTCTGGTCGGCCGCAACGGCTCGGGCAAGTCGACGTTGCTGAAGGTCGCTGCGGGATTGATCGAGCCGCAGGATGGCGAGGTGTTCCGCCAGCCTTCGGCAACAGTGCGCTACCTGCCGCAAATGCCCGACATGGATGGTTTCGCCAGCGTCCGCGCCTATGTCGAGGCGGGGCTCGGACCCGCCGACGATCCCTACCGCGCCACCTATCTGATGGAGCATCTCGGCCTGTCCGGCGAGGAACGGCCGAACGATCTCTCCGGCGGCGAAGCCCGCCGTGCTGCCCTGGCCCGCGTCATGGCGCCGGAGCCCGACATTCTCCTCCTCGATGAGCCGACCAACCATCTCGACCTGTCGGTCATCGAATGGCTGGAGGAGGAGCTTGCCCGCACCTCTTCGGCGCTGATCGTCATTTCGCACGACCGCCGCTTCCTCGAGCGCGTGTCGCGCGCCACCGTCTGGCTCGATCGCGGCCAGACCCGCAGGCTGGACAAGGGCTTTGGCCATTTCGAGGAATGGCGCGACACCGTTCTGGAAGAGGAAGAGCGCGAGCAGCACAAGCTTGGCCGCCAGATCGTGCGCGAGGAGCACTGGTTGCGCTATGGCGTGACGGCAAGGCGCAAGCGCAACATGCGCCGGCTCGGCGAATTGCAGACCATGCGCCAGCGCTTTCGCGGCCATCGCGGCGCCGAGGGTGCGGCGACCATGGTGGCCAGCGACGCCGCCGAATCCGGCAAGCTGGTGATCGAAGCCAGGAACATCGAGAAGAGCTTTGGCGACCTCACTGTGGTCAGGGGTTTCTCAACCCGCATCCAGCGCGGTGACCGCGTTGGCCTGGTCGGCCCGAACGGCGCCGGCAAGACGACGCTGCTGAAGATGCTGACCGGCGAATTGAAGCCGGACTCAGGCACGGTGCGACTCGGCACCAATCTGGAGATCGCCACGCTCGACCAGAAACGCGAGGCGGTCGACCCGCAAGAGACGCTGGCGCAATATCTCACCGACGGCCGCGGCGAGAACCTTGTCATCAACGGCGAGCAGCGCCACGTCGTCTCCTACATGAAGGACTTCCTGTTCAAGCCGGAACAGGCGCGCACGCCGGTGCGCGAGCTTTCGGGCGGCGAGCGGGCGCGGCTGCTACTCGCCCGTGTGCTGGCGCGGCCGGCAAATCTTTTGGTGCTCGACGAGCCGACCAACGATCTCGACATGGAGACGCTGGAACTGCTGCAGGAACTGGTCGCCGGTTTTGCCGGCACCGTCATCCTGGTCAGCCACGACCGCGATTTCCTCGACCGCACGGTGACCAGCCTGATCGCGCCGGAAGGCGGCGGCCGCTGGATCGAATATGCCGGCGGCTATTCAGACATGCTGGCGCAGCGCGGCGGCACCAGGCTGGACGACCGCAAGGCACGGCCGAAGGCCGAGACGAGTGAAGTGGCGGCGGCAGCCAGGACCGAGGCAACTGCGCCGAAGGGCCCGGCGAAAAAACTGTCGTTCAAGCAGAAATTCGCGCTGGAATCGCTGCCCAAGAAGATCGACGCGGTGACCGCCTCGATATCACGGCTGGAGGACAATATCGCCGACCCGGCGTATTACGAGCGCGACCCGGCCTCATTCCAGAAGACCATCGCCGCGCTCGACAAGGAGCGCGCCACGCTGGCAGCGCTCGAGGAGGAATGGCTGGAACTTGAAATGCTGCGCGAGGAGATGGAGGGGTAGACGCTTCGCCGTTGCTCCAACACGACAATGCGCATACATTATGCGCATTCTGCGGAGGTCATCATGCGAAAGATAGCTATGAATGCGGTTCGTCAGCCGGCAAATCTGTCGATCGACTCAAAGCTCATGAAGGAAGCCAAGGGACTCGATGTGAATGTCTCGCGCGCCGCCGAAGCCGGTATCGCAGAGGCGGTGGCTGCAGAAAAAGCCCGACTATGGAAACTTGAGAATCGCGCCACAATGGAAGCGTGGAACGAATACGTCGAAAAGCACGGTATTCCGTTGGAAGAACATCGGCAGTTCTGATGGCACGCTATGATGTCTTCGAGGGTCGGGTCGAAGGCAGCTATTTGCTGGACGTCCAATCCGACCTGCTCGACGATTTTAAAACACGGGTGGTGATCCCGCTGCTTCCGACAACAATGACGCCGCCGCCGATGCGAAAGCTCCATCCCCTCGTCGAGATCAATGGGCGAAAATTGGTTGTGGCCACCCATCTGATCGCCACGGTTCCGGCCAAGGAATTGGGCGAAAGTCGACTGAATATCTCCAGGCATCACGACGACATCGTGGCCGCGCTCGACATGCTGTTCCAGGGCTTCTGAGCCGAAGGGAGGCCGGTGAGTCGGCCTCAGCCCGCCTCTTTTGTTTGCCAGGCCTTCAGCGCCTCATCGAACACCTTCTCGCCGGGAATGCCCTTTTCCATGGTGAGCAGCGCCCGCCGACCGGTCTTGTAGACGACCGGCACGTCGATCCATTTCTGGCCCCGGAGCAGGGTCAGATTGGCGTCTTCGTCCGCCTTTGTGTCGTTGAGAGCGACCAGGAAGAAGCCGTCGGCGATCTTGGCCGGGATGCCGATCAGCGGACTGCCGGCATCCTGCTCAGAGCCCTTCATGGCGACGCGCAGGATGTTGTCGACACCGCCGCCGTCGAAACCATCGGGCGTCAGGAAAATCATCTCGATGATGTGGCTGGCCGGCAGCGTCTGGTCGGTGTTGCGGCGGATTGTCATGCGCAACTGCACGTCCTTGCCCGGAATGCTCGCCTCGGCGCGGATTGCCGGCTCGGGCGGCAGATTGCCGCCGGGCGATTCCTGCACCAGCGACCAGACGATGCTGCCGGGCTCGGCCGAGCCTTGCGCGGTGCTGGTGCGCTCCTCGTAGAAGATCGCCTTCTGGCCGACCGCCAGCGCGGTTTCCGCAGGCGCGGCTGTCGGTGCAGCACCCGGCGCGGCACCCAGGGCCGGCGCTGCCGGCGCGGCTGCGCTATCGGTCGGCGCCGCCCGCCCCCCCCCCCCCCCCCGGGGCGGGGGGGGGGGGGGGGGGGGGCCCCCCCGGGGGGGGGGGGGGGGGGGGGGGGGGGGGGGGGGGGGGGGGGGGGGGG
>NZ_JBVVQA010000048.1:0-34118 GCF_055811455.1 Mesorhizobium sp. WSM4845 | reverse complement strand
GCCGCCGCCCGCAATGACGAGCAAGGCGATGACAGCGGCGATCAGCCCGCCATAGCTGCGCCTGCGCTCGGCAGGATGCTGACGCTGAAAAGTGTCCGGCGCCGGCTCCTCGTCGTTGGGGAAGACATCGTCTCTAAAGCTATCGCTGTTCTCGTACGCCGCTGGAAGATCCGCGTCCGAAGGCTCCGCATCGGTGCCCTCTGGAGGCGGTTTTTGCCAATTCAGCGAGGCTTTGGCGGTCGGTGCCGGCTGCCATTCCGGCTCGGTCTTGGCCGGCTGCCATGCCGGCTCGGCCTTTGCCGGCTGTCGGACATGGCTGGGTTGGTTCTTGTTGCGGTCGATGGAGGAGAAGATGTCCTCCAACTCCGACAGCGGATCGGATACCGGCGCAGGCTTGGCGTAGCCCCGCTCGACGATGGCGATGGCATCTTCCAGGGTGCGCTTATGCTGGGCAACGACCGACGGCGCCAGCGGCGGTATGTTCTTCGCAAGCTTTTCCGCGATTGTCGAACGGGCCTTGTCATAGACCCTGGCGCGTATCTCCGGCGTCGGATTGCCAAGGCCGTCGAGTGTCTTTTTCAGAGCACCAACAAAATCTGCCATGCTTCAGTCGACCTGCATTTCGTTTCTGGGCCGGCCCCCGCAAATCGGCCGCGATGCCCGGAACAGCTTGGAATCTAGTCTTGAAACGGATCGGTCACAAGTATTGTGTCGTCCCGTTCAGGGCTGGTGGAAAGGAGTGCGACCGGCGCGCCGATCAGTTCCTCGATGTGACGGACATATTTGACTGCCTGGGCCGGCAGATCGTTCCAGCTTCTGGCACCGGCGCTGGTGCCTTTCCAGCCCTCCAGCGTCTCGTAGACCGGTTCGACGCGCGCCTGCGCACCCTGGCTGGCCGGCAGATAGTCGATCGCCTCGCCATCGAGGCGGTAGCCAGTGCAGACCTTGATCTCGTTCAGCCCGTCGAGCACGTCGAGCTTGGTCAGGGCGATGCCCTTGATGCCGTTTACGGCAACGGCTTGGCGAACCAGCACGGCATCGAACCAGCCGCAGCGGCGCTTGCGGCCGGTGACGACGCCGAACTCGTGGCCGCGCGTGCCCAGGAACTCGCCGATCTCGTTCTTCTGTTCGGTCGGGAACGGACCTTCGCCGACACGCGTCGTATAGGCCTTGGTGATGCCGAGCACATAACCGATGGCACCCGGGCCGACGCCGGATCCAGCGGCCGCTTGACCGGCCACCGTGTTGGACGAGGTGACGAACGGATAGGTGCCGTGGTCGATGTCGAGCAGCGTTCCCTGCGCGCCCTCGAACAGGATGCGTTCGCCAGCGCGGCGCTTGTCGTCGAGGATCTTCCAGACGCGATCCATATAGGGCAGGATCTCGTCGGCGACCGAAATCAGCTCACTCATGATCGCGTCATGCGTGACTTCGGCGTGGCCGAGCCCGCGGCGCAGCGCATTGTGATGCGTCAGCAGCCTGTCGACCTTCAAGGGCAGCGTTTCCAAATCCGCCAAATCCATCACCCTGACCGCGCGCCGGCCCACCTTATCCTCATAAGCGGGGCCGATGCCGCGACGGGTCGTGCCGATTTTCGTTCCGGAATTGGAGGCGGCGTCTTCGCGGAATCCGTCCAGCTCCCGGTGCAAGGACAGGATAAGCGCGGTGTTTTCGGCTATTTTCAGGCGCTCCGGCGTCACCTCGACGCCTTGCGCCTGCAATTTCGCCACTTCCGCGACGAAGGCATGCGGATCGAAGACGACGCCATTGCCGATGATGGACAGCTTGCCTTGTCGCACCACGCCGGACGGCAGCAGCGACAGCTTGTAGACCTTGCCGTCGACGACCAGCGTATGGCCGGCATTGTGGCCGCCCTGGAAGCGCACGACGACGTCAGCGCGTTCCGACAGCCAGTCAACGATCTTGCCTTTGCCCTCGTCGCCCCATTGCGAGCCGACGACCACCACATTGGCCATGTTTCTTTTCCCTTGAGGCGCCGCTCGGAGCGGCTTGAATGGTTCGAAACGACAGGCTTCTATCGCATCGGCCAGAAAATCGGAATCGATTTTCGGATAGCACGACGCGAACGTTCAAAGCCTCGAGACGCGTACTTTGTGCGTCCAAGTGGACGTACGTCGTTCTATAACGTCAACACCCGGCGAGCGCGACCATTCTTTGCCGCCGAAAGCGCCCTCAGGCACAACAATTTTCGCGTTTGACATCATTTACTTGGGCGAACCACCACAATAGGTCGGCAATGACCCTGCCCACCCCGGTTGGAATTTCGCGATGCATCGAACCGCCTATCTGTTCCTGCTGTTCACCACCTTGCTGTGGGGCGGCAACTCCGTGGCCGGCAAGCTGGCAGTCGACCATATTTCGCCGATGACGCTGGTCTTCCTGCGCTGGGTCCTGGCCGTTCTGATCATGCTGCCGATCGGCTGGCGAACGCTGCGCGAGGACTGGCCGGTGGTGTGCAGGCATTGGTTGCTGCTTGGCGGGCTCGGCGCTTGCGGCTTCACCTTTTTCAACGCGATCTTCTACACGGCGCTCAACTACACGACGGCGATCAACGTCTCGATCGAGCAGGCGGCAATCCCGGTCGTCATCATCCTCGCCAATTTCGTGCTGTTTCGCCTGCGTGTGAACCGGGTGCAGATCGCCGGTGTCGTGCTGACGATCATCGGCATCGCCCTGACCGCCAGCCACGGCGATCTGCGCCAGCTTCTCAAGCTGGATCTCAACTTCGGCGACGCCATCATGCTGATCGCGGTGCTTTGCTACAGCTTCTACTCGGTCGGGTTGCGGCTGAAGCCGGCCATACGCTGGCAAAGCCTGATGCTGGCGCTGTCGATTGCCGCACTGGTGACCTCGCTGCCTTTCTTCCTCTGGGAGGTGGCTGCCGGCAAGGTCATCATCCCCGATGCGCGCGGCTGGGCGATAGCGTTCTACACTGCGATCGGCGCTTCGGTCGTCTCGCAGATTTTTTATATCAGGGGCATCGAACTGATCGGCGCCAACCGGGCCGGCCTGTTCATCAACCTGGTGCCGATCTTCGGCACGCTGCTGTCGGTGCTGATCGTCGGTGAGACATTCCAGCTCTATCAGGGCGTGGCTCTCGTGCTGGTGCTCGGCGGCATCAGCCTGGCCGAATACAGCGGACGTAAAATGGCGATTTGACAGCCGGAACCTGTGACGGGCCGTGAAAGAACTCTGTCGATATTTCGACGCCATTGTCGAAACGCCCCGTGGGCTTACAAAGCCCGCGGGGCGCTCGCGCATGATTCAGGCGACGCCGACGTCGAAATGCAGCCGCTTGGCGGAGTCGATCGACTTGTGCGCCCGCACCTGTTCCAGCACCTTCTCCGGGAACGGCGCATCGAGATAGAGCAGCGCTATGGCATCGCCGCCAGGCCGGTTGCGGCCGAGCTGGAAGTTGGCGATGTTGACGCCGTTCTCGCCGCAGACCGTGCCGAGCAGGCCGATGATGCCGGGCGCGTCGGCATTCGTCGTGTACAGCATGTGCTGGCCGACCTCGGCGTCGAGGTTGATGCCCTTGATCTGGATGAAACGCGGCTTGCCGTCCGAGAAGCAGGTGCCGGCGATCGCACGCGTCTTGTGCTCCGTCTTGACCGTCAGCTTGATATAGCCGTCGAACACGCCCGATTTGTCGCGCTTGACCTCGGCGACGATGATGCCGCGCTCCTTGACCATGATCGGCGCCGAAACCATGTTGACGTCGGAGACCTGCGGCCGGATCAGCCCGGCAAGTGTGGCGCTGATCAGCGCGCGCGTGTTCATCGTCGCGGTCGAGCCGTCGAAGAGGATCTCGACCTCCTTGATCGGATCCTCGGTGACTTGGCCGACAAAGGCGCCGAGCACTTCGGCCAGCTTGACGAAAGGTTTTAGGCGCGGCGCTTCCTCGGCGGTGATCGACGGCATGTTGATGGCGTTGGAAACGGCGCCCTTGATCAGGTAGTCGGCCATCTGCTCGGCGACCTGCAGAGCGACATTCTCCTGCGCCTCCATCGTCGATGCGCCGAGATGCGGCGTCGCCACCACATTCTCCATGCCGAACAGCTCGCTTTTCTCCGCCGGCTCGACCTCGAACACGTCGATGCCGGCGCCTGCCACCTTGCCGCTTTTCAACGCCGCGATCAGGTCGGCCTCGACGATCAGCCCGCCACGGGCGCAGTTGATGATGCGCACGCCGGTCTTCATTTTGGCGATCGCCGAAGCGTCGATGATGTTGCGCGTCTTGTCGGTCAAGGGCGTGTGCAGCGTGATGAAATCGGCGCGGGCGAACAGCTCGTCGAGTTCCACCTTCTCGACGCCGAGCTCCTCGGCGCGGCTGTCCGACAGGAACGGATCGAAGGCGATGACGTGCATCTTCAGGCCAACGCCGCGCGTAGCGACGATCGAGCCGATATTGCCGCAGCCGATGATGCCCAGCGTCTTGCCGGTGATCTCGGTGCCCATGAAGCGGTTCTTTTCCCACTTGCCGGCATGGGTCGAGGCATTGGCTTCCGGTATCTGGCGGGCCAGCGCGAAGATCATGGCGACGGCATGCTCGGCGGTGGTGATCGAATTGCCGAAGGGCGTGTTCATCACGATGATGCCCTTGCGGCTCGCCGCCGGGATGTCGACATTGTCGACGCCGATGCCGGCGCGGCCGACCACCTTGAGCCTTGTGGCGGCGTCGATCAGCTTTTCGGTGACTTTGGTCGCCGAACGGATGGCGAGGCCGTCATACTGGCCGATCACTTCGAGCAGCTTTTCCTTGTCCTTGCCGAGATCGGGCAGGTAGTCGACCTCGATGCCGCGATCCCTGAAGATCTGCACGGCGGTGGTGGAGAGTTTGTCTGAGACGAGAACGCGGGGCATGGGCTTCATCCTTTGCGATTGGCGCCCCTCCCCTGACGGGAGGGTCGGCGCGAAGTGCCGGGGTGGGATGGTTGCGGCCGGGCGTGGCCGAAATCTTTTTCTTTCTGGAAGGCGGACCGTTGAGTTGGGTGGAGGCGACCCCACCCGGCCCTTCGGGCCACCCTCCCCTCGAAGGGGAGGGATCAGGCGGCCGCTTTGAGCGATGCCTTTTGCACGGCAAAGGCCCAGTCGAGCCACGGCAGCAGCGCTTCGAGGTCGGAAGTCTCGACGGTTGCGCCGCACCAGATGCGCAGGCCCGGCGGCGCATCGCGATAGGCGCCGATATCGTAGGCGACGCCTTCCTTGTCGAGCGCCGAGACGATGCCCTTGGCGAACGCCGCTTGTCCGTCGGCATCAAGCGCGGCGACGTCCGGGTCGGTGAAGGAAAGACAGACGGACGTGTTCGACCGCGTCGCCGGGTCGGTGGCCAGATGGCCAAGCCATGCGGATTTACCGACGAAACCGTCGATAATTGCGGCGTTGGCGTCGGCGCGGGCAATCAATGCGTCGAGACCGCCGATCGACTTCGCCCAACGCAGCGCGTCGAGATAATCCTCGACGCACAGCATCGACGGCGTGTTGATGGTTTCGCCCTTGAAAATGCCTTCGATGAGCTTGCCGCCCGAGGTGAGGCGAAAGATTTTCGGCAGCGGCCAGCCAGGCTTGTAGCTTTCCAGCCGCTCGACGGCGCGCGGGCTGAGGATCAGCATGCCATGCGCACCTTCGCCGCCCAGCACCTTCTGCCAGGAGAAGGTGACGACGTCGAGCTTGCCAAAATCGAGCTCTTGCGCAAAGGCCGCCGACGTGGCGTCGCAGATGGTCAGGCCCTTGCGGGCGGCCGGGATGAAATCGCCGTTCGGCACGCGCACGCCTGAGGTCGTGCCGTTCCAGGTGAAGACCACGTCGCGGTCGAAGTCGATTTTTGTCACATCCGGCAGTGCGCCGTAGCCGGCTTCAATCCTGCGCACATCGGCGAGCTTCAGCTGCTTGACCACGTCGGTGACCCAGCCGGAACCGAAACTCTCCCAGGCGACCATGTCGACGCCGCGTTCGCCGAGCAGCGACCACAGCGCCATCTCGACCGCGCCGGTGTCCGACGCCGGCACGATGCCGATGCGATAATCCGCCGGCACCTGGAGAATTTCCTGCGTCAGCTCGATCGCCTGTTCGAGCTTGGTCTTGCCGACCTTGGCGCGGTGCGAGCGTCCGAACGCGGCATTGGCCAGCGCCTCGACTGACCAGCCGGGGCGTTTTGCACAGGGACCTGAGGAAAAATTGGGATTTGCCGGGCGCAGTCCGGGCTTCGTATGGATCGTCATCGTGGTCTATCCTTCCAGATAGTGGCCCCTCGTTGGGGAGGGGTGGCCCACAGACGGCGATATGCGTTCAGGCTTCCGGCGTCAAGAGGAAAGTTTTTGTCGCTGACGGGATACTGGTCGCATCCCAGACCAAAAACAGAACGGCGGACCGAAGTCCGCCGCTGGCATCCCCGAGGCTTTCGCCGTGCCTACCAGAGATCGTAGCGCAGCCCGACCTTGACCTGATGATTGCTGATCCCTTTGTCGATCGGATAGGAATCCAAATCCTGTGCGGTGGTATATTCGGCGTCGGGTGCGGAAAAATATTGATAGCCCAGATCGACTGAAAGGTTCTTGGACACTTGGTAGGCAAGGCCGGCGTTCAGCGTATAGGCGAAAGAGTAATGGGTCTCGTTGTCATCGCGGACGAAATCGTCGGCGGGGTTGGCGTTGTCTGTGAAATAGTCCGCCGAGAGGCGCCGCCTGGTCTGGACAATACCGATACCGGCGCCGAGATAGGGTGTGATCCCGACATAGGTGCCAAGATCGACATAGCCGTTGAGCATGCCCGAGAACGCGTAGGTCTCCAGGTCCGCCGATGCCACGGTCGTTCCGTTGTCATAGCTGACGCTGATCTCGTTGCCGGGCAGATAGCCGAGATTGAGATCGGCGCGCAGATAATCGTTAAAATGGTAGCCGAAGCCGATGCTGGCGAAGATGTGATCCTCTTCTTCGTCGAAGTTCGCTGGCGCGAAGGCGAAGTCCTCATTGTCGAAGCTCTTCTGCACCAGATAGGAGACATCGCCGCGCAGATACCATCCCGAACCGACTTCGACCGGCACATAGTCCGGCGCCTGGTCGACATAGATCGGCGGATCGTAGTCGGCGCCAAGCGCCTGCGACAACGGCGTCAGGGCGATTGCTGCAAGCGCCAGTGCTATGCCCGATTTGACTGTCATGATCCCCGGCTCCCGAACTTGGCGCCTTTCGCGTCCGCGAGCGCCGTTTCAGGGCATTGTTAACCATAGTGGTTAAGTGGCGGTTAAGGATAACAGCGCGTTAGCGAATTGATTTTGATGCGCGTTCCGCCACAACGAAAAAAACCGCCCGGCTTTTGCCGGGCGGCCCGCAAACCTGCTCTCGAAGCGATCACTTGGTGTAGACCGGTTCGGGTTCGTAGGCGATCGGCGTTGGCTGGGCGCAGTCCGAGTTGCCGAACTGATAGCGCAGGCCGCCGCGCACTTCGTGCACATTGATACCCTCGTCATGGCCAGGACCGACATTGCTGGCGAAGTTGAACATCTTACCGCCTTCGATACGGCTGTAACGGTAGCCGACATCGAGCTTGACCCGATCGGTCAGGCAGTAGGATGCGCCCGCCATGGCGGCATAGGCAAAACGCCAACCCTTGCCGCCATTGTGGGAGAATTCGCCGTCTTCAATGGTGTTGTGAAGCTTATCCCACTTGACCCAGGCGCCGCCAATGCCGGCGCCGACATAGGGCGTGATGCCGTGCCAGGTGCCGATATCGACATAGGCGTTGGCGAGCAGCAGCAGCGCGGTATAGGACGAGGTGTCGGTCGAAGTACAGGGATCTCCATCGAGGCAGATGCCGGTGGTCGAGCCGCGGAATTCGGATTTGCTCATCCAGTCCGCGGTCAGGTCGGTGCGGAAATACTGGTTGATCTGGTAACCGACGCCGGCACCGGCCGAGAAGGCACCGTCCAGCTCGCCGCTGTCAAAGCGGCCGGTGCCTGGATCCGGCCCGTAGGTGATGTAGTCGGCGCCGCGAAACTCCGACCAGTGGTAGTCGATGTCGCCGCGAATGTACCAGCCGCCATATTCGACCGGCTGCTCGTAGACGGGCGGCGGCGGGGCCGGCTCGACCACGGGCGGCTCGACGAAGTCGGCGGCGAACACTGGTCCGGCCACGCCCGCGAGCAGCCCGGCAAAGACGGCCATTCTTGCTGTATTGAACATACTTGTCACCCCTGAGAACCCTCGGCACAGCGAACGCGTCCGAATCTGATTGGCTTCAGTCGTGGATAATGAATTGGAAAAGTTAAAACGCGTTTAACCCTATCGCTTAACCATGAATCTCTAAATCTTTCGGGATTTTCGCGTTTTGCGCCAATGATTTGGCGTGCGGACACACGAAAAAAGCCCGCCGGAAGGCGGGCTTTTCAACCTGGCAAAAGCTGAGGGATCAGGCGGCGCTGCGGGTTTCCGAAATGACCCCAACAATGTCGTTGACGACGGCCTCGACCAGTTGCTGATCGTCGCCTTCCGCCATGACACGGATGAGCGGTTCCGTGCCGGACGGCCGGATGACCAGACGGCCGGCCTGGCCCAGGCGGTGGCGTCCATCTTCGATCGCCGCCTTGACCAGGGCTTCCTCGAGCGGCTTGCCGCCGGAAATATGAACGTTCTTCAGCAATTGCGGCACCGGCGCGAACTTCTTCGACAGTTCGCTGACCGGTCGGTTCTGCCGCTTGATGCAGGCGAGCACCTGGAGCGCCGAGACGAGGCCGTCGCCGGTGGTGGAAAAATCGGACAGCACGATGTGGCCCGACTGTTCGCCGCCAACATTCAGGCCGTGCGCACGCATGTGCTCGACGACATAGCGGTCGCCGACCTTGGTGCGGTGCAACTGCAGGTTCATGTCGCCGAGGAAGCGTTCGAGGCCGAGATTGGACATCACCGTCGAGACGACGCCACCGCCGGCCAGCCGGCCGCTCTGATGCCAGGACTCGGCAATCAGCGCCATGATCTGGTCGCCATCCACGATCGCGCCATTCTCGTCGACGATGACGACGCGGTCGGCGTCGCCGTCGAGCGCGATGCCGATATCGGCGCGCACTTCGTGCACCTTCTTCTGCAGGCCGGCCGGATGGGTCGAGCCGCACTCCTTGTTGATGTTGAAGCCGTTGGGCTCGACATTGATGGCGACAACTTCGGCGCCGAGTTCCCACAGCGCCTCGGGCGCCACCTTGTAGGCAGCGCCATTGGCGCAATCGACGACGATGCGGAGGCCCGACAGCGACATCGACCGTGGCAGCGTGCGCTTGGCGAATTCGATGTAGCGGTCATGAACGCCGTCGACGCGCTTGGCGCGGCCGAGTCCGTCCGAGTCGGCGAGCGCCAGTTCGATATCCTTGTCGAGCATCCCCTCGATGCGCTCCTCGATCTCGTCGGAAAGCTTGTAGCCATCGGGACCGAACAGCTTGATGCCGTTGTCGTAGTAGGGATTGTGCGAGGCCGAGATCATCACGCCGATGTCGGCGCGCAATGAGCGCACCAGCATGGCGACCGCGGGCGTCGGAATCGGGCCGAGCAGGAACACGTCCATGCCGGCGGCGCACAGGCCCGATACCATCGCGTTCTCGATCATGTAGCCGGAAAGTCTGGTGTCCTTGCCGAGCACGACGCGGTGACGATGGTTGCCGCGCTGGAACGAAAGGCCGGCGGCCATGCCGACCCTCATGGCGATCTCCGCCGTCATTGGAAATCTATTGGCGCGCCCGCGAATGCCGTCCGTTCCGAAATAACTTCCTGCCATGCTAGTCAGCTTCCCGATGGTTCATTGCCGGCACGTCATGCCACACATTGGCCCGAGCCCTATCATCACAATTCATGATTATAGGGCACCATTCCTTAGAAAACTGTTGTCTTGTGTGTTTTGTGTCACGTCAGTGCTTTGATTTTGCCTGCCCTGGTTGCGCCAGCGGCGTTCAGGAACTTCTGACCGCATCTGGATTGTTTCATGTGCCCGTCGATAGGCATTGAATTCGGAATCCGCGCGTCGTGTTGCTCTGGACCGGGCATTCAGGTCCGCCGCACTGGCCGACCCGATCGGCCCGCCATGTGAGGCAGTTCCTGATACTGGTCCGGCCTATACAAGTTTTCCGTGCAGATGCGCGCGGGTAAATCGCCCCGGCGAACGGAGGCCGGCATCCATTTCATAAAAATAATGCACTTTCCGACAGCTTTCACGCCATTTGGCCTCTGGCGCAACCATTCGTTGAGTGCTATTGCTTGCTTGGTACATAACGTGAACATCCAGAGGGAGAAGACACATGCTCATCCATCGACTTGCCACTTTGACGGGTCTTGCCGTCGTGACTTTATTCCTGGCGGTGCCCGCCAATGCGCTGACCGTGGCTGAATGCAGCACCAAGTATAACGCGGCAAAGGACGCGGGAACACTTGGCGGGCAGAACTGGAACCAGTTCCGCAAGGCAGAATGCGGCACCGTTGCCGCCGCAACCGACGCCACGCCAGCCAAGGCGGACAGCACCAGCGCTGCAACTACCAATGCGGCCGCCGCAGTGACCACCAAGGCAGCGGCAACTGCCAATGCAGGCAACGGCCTCAGCAGGGCGGAGTGCGGCGCCAAATATCGGGCGGCCAAGACTGCCAACACGCTGAACGGCATGAAGTGGAACGACTTCCGCATGAGCCAGTGCGGTGCCGGTGCTTCCGCAAACACCGTGCCGGCAGCCGATCAGGCAAGCCTCACCAGCCAGCCGGAAAAGCCGACCGTCACCGCTCCCCAGGGAGTGACCTTTCCGAAGGCGATCTCCACCAAGTATAGCAGCGAAACCCCGTCCAAGGCCCGCATGCACACTTGCCGCGACCAGTACCACGCCAACAAGGATGCCGGGACGCTGGGTGGCCTCAAGTGGATCCAGAACGGTGGCGGCTTCTACAGCCTGTGCAATGCCGCGCTGAAGAGCTGATCGGGCATTCACATTCGAAGATAGCAAGGCCCGCGAACCGCAAAGGTTCGCGGGCTTTTGCTGCTGGCCGTGGCGGACAGTCCTGCGGAGGATCGCGGCATCATTCCAGCTTGGGTTCCTCGCCCCTTCGCGGTGGGCGAGGAACCCAAGTCTTGAGAGGTTGGCAGGACAGCGCGCCCGGATGCGATGGGGTTGCCGGGCTTCACGCCGCGATCGGCTGTCGGCACCTCCTGAACAAAAACGCCGCGACCCAAGCCGCGGCGTTTCGAATGAACTTCCTGAGCCGGACCCTAGCTTGACGGCTGAGGCTCCATGCCGCCTTCGGGCTCCGGGCCCTTCTTGCGGCGGCTGCCGGACTTCGGCACGGCCGAGCCGCGGCTCGGCGGCGTGTCGTCGCCGAGATCGCGGGCCGGCTTGTGGCCGGCGATCAGCTGCTTGATCTCGTCGCCGGACAGCGTCTCATATTCCAAAAGCCCCTGCGCCAGCGCGATCCATTCCTTCTTTTTCTTGGTCAGGATGGATTTGGCCGTCGAATAGGCCTCGTCGATCAGCCGGCGCACTTCGGCGTCGATGATCTGCGCCGTCTCTTCCGAGACGTTCTGCGTGCGCGCCACCGAATGGCCGAGGAACACTTCCTCCTGGTTGTCGCCATAGGCGACGTGGCCAAGCTTGTCGGAAAAACCCCAGCGCGTGACCATGGCGCGCGCCAGCTTGGTTGCCTGTTCGATGTCCGAGGAGGCGCCCGAAGTGATGTTCTCCTTGCCGAACTTGAACTCCTCAGCGACGCGGCCACCCATCATGATGGCAAGGCGCGAGATCATGTATTTGTAGCTCATCGAATAGCGGTCGCCTTCCGGCAACTGCATGACCATGCCAAGCGCCCGGCCGCGCGGGATGATGGTCGCCTTGTGCAGCGGATCGGCCGACGGCACGTTCAGCGCCAGGATGGCGTGGCCGGCCTCGTGATAGGCGGTGAGTTCCTTCTCGGCCTGGGTCATCGCCGACGAGCGGCGCTCGGCGCCCATCATGATCTTGTCCTTGGCGTCCTCGAACTCGGCCATGGTGACAAGGCGCTTGTTGCGCCGCGCCGCCATCAGGGCGGATTCGTTGACGAGGTTCATCAGGTCGGCGCCGGAAAAGCCCGGCGTGCCGCGCGCGATCACCTTGAGGTCGACATTGGGGGCCAGCGGCACGTTGCGCACATGCACCTTCAGGATCTTCTCGCGGCCGACGATGTCGGGGTTCGGCACCACCACCTGGCGGTCGAAACGGCCGGGCCTGAGCAGCGCCGGATCGAGCACGTCCGGCCGGTTGGTGGCAGCGATCAGGATGATGCTTTCGTTGGATTCGAAGCCGTCCATTTCGACCAGCAACTGGTTCAGCGTCTGCTCGCGCTCGTCGTTGCCGCCGCCGAGGCCGGCGCCGCGATGGCGGCCGACCGCGTCGATTTCGTCGATGAAGATGATGCAGGGCGCATTCTTCTTGGCCTGGTCGAACATGTCGCGGACGCGGCTAGCGCCAACGCCGACGAACATCTCGACAAAGTCCGAGCCGGAAATGGTGAAGAACGGCACGTTGGCCTCACCGGCGACCGAACGGGCAAGCAGCGTCTTGCCGGTCCCGGGAGGGCCGACGAGCAGCACGCCGCGCGGAATCTTGCCGCCAAGCCGCTGGAACTTCTGCGGATCACGCAGGAATTCGACAATCTCTTCCAAATCCTGCTTGGCTTCGTCGACGCCGGCGACATCCTGGAAGGTGACGCGGCCGTGCGCTTCAGTCAAAAGCTTGGCCTTGGACTTGCCGAAGCCCATGGCGCGGCCGGAGCCGGACTGCATCTGGCGCATGAAGAATATCCAGACGCCAAGGATGAGGATCATCGGCAGCCAGGAGATGAGATAGCTGAACAGCGAATTGGAACCGTCGGATTCGGGGCGCGCGTTGATGGTGACGTTCTTGTCCTGGAGTCTCGAAACCAGCGACGGATCACCCGGCGAATAGGTCTGGAAGCCGGTAGAGGTGTCGGTATAGGTGCCCGAGATGCGGGCGCCCGCGATGGTCACCGTCTTGACCCGGCCGGCCGCGACGTCCTGCAGGAACTGCGAATAGGGGACGTCACTCGCTGCTCCGCGCGTCTGCGGCGTCTGGAACAGATTGAAGAGAGCGATGAGCAGGACCGCTATGATCGCCCAGAGCGCGAGATTGCGATAATTCGGATTCATCAATTGTCCCGTTGGTGTCCGCCAGCGGACACGCGTCGTGAGAGGAAACTTGGGTCTAACATAGGGATGGCGCCCTTCATTGCCAAGCAGAACAGCATGTCGCGGTTAAGCTTTCGCCCATGATCAACCGGCAGTGTGGCCGCCGAAAGGCGGGGCAGGAAGTCGCGGCGCGCCGATCAGCGCGGCGACAGTTCCGGCCGGCGGCAGGTCGAAGGACGGCAGGAAGCGGGCAAAGGGCGCGACGACCGGGCATACCGCCATTCCCGGCGACATCGGGCTGTCGCCTGGATGTTCGCTTGCGAGCCACAGCACCGGCTCGGCCGCCAGAGCCGCGCGGACAAGGCTCGGCGGCGTACCGTTTTCAGCAATTGCCTGTCTCGCGGCACGCGCCGCGCCGAGCGGCGCGATCAAAAATGCACCCGGCTCGTCGCCCAATGTGATCCTCCAGCGACCGTCCCAGAGGGCATTGTCCAAAGCAGGAGCAGCGGGCGGCAGGTTGCGGGTTTCGCGACGCAGGAAGATGCCGGCACGCCGTGCATCGACCACCGTCCGCGACAATGTGGCGCAAAACGAGGTAGCGAAAAATGAGGTTGTGCCTGGTGGTCCGGGCCTCAGCCGGTTGAGCAGCGCCTCGCTGCGAGCCTGGTCGGGCAGAAACGCAACGCCGCCGACAGTTGCCAGCAGGACGCGCAGCGTGTAGACGGCCGCCGCCTCGTCGCCGGCGGTCGCAAAGCCCGGATCGAGACGGACAAGGCCGGCGGCGGGCCTGCTGGCAAAGCCACGGATCAGCGCGGCGGCGCGATGACCAAGCTGCTCGCGCTCCACCGCAGCCCGCGCGGCCAGCGCCAACGCGTCTTCCCGCGCACCATTGCGGTCGGCAAGCGCTGCGCGGATACGTGGCCTCTCGAAAGCCTCGTCTTCATTGGTCGGGTCTACGGACCAGCCGACATTCGCGCGCCGCAGGACTTCGCGCAGCGCAGCACGCCGTGTGCCGAGAAGCGGCCGTGCGATCCAGATCCGCCAGTCATAGAGCGTGGCCGGTGCCATGCCGGCTAGACCTCGCCCTGGCTCTCGCTCCCCCTCCTGGCGAGCTTGCCGCATCAGCACCGTCTCGGCCTGGTCGTCGGCCGTGTGGCCGGTCAGGATAAGGCCGATACCTTCCGTCTGCGCCGCCTCGGCCAGCAGCCGGTAGCGTGCCTCTCGAGCGGCAGCCGGCAGGCCGGTCGAAGGCTTGCGTCCGGACCAGACCAGGATGCGGTGAGCAATGCCGCGCCCGGCGCAAAGCCTGGCCACGGCCTGCGCTTCCGCTGCCGAGCCCGGCCGCAGAGCGTGATCGATCGTCACAGCCAGCAATTTCGTTGCCGGCGCGGTACGGTTGAGGTGATCTTTGAGGAGAAGGAGGAGGGCGGTCGAGTCGCTGCCGCCGGACACGGCCGCAACAGCGCCGCTGGTAAAGTCGAACTGCGAAAAAACCGAACGGTCAGGCTCGGTTTCGGGCGTCAATGCATGTCGCCCAAAAATGGCCCCGGATCTGGGGCAACAAGTCTTGGGGCAACGACATGCAAGAGAAAAACTAACACGCCGCGAGCGCCCTCTCCTGCTTGACGCGCTCCTTGAGCGCGCCGGAAACGTTCGGATAGCGCTTTCCGATCTCGCCGAAAGTGGCGCAGGCCACGTCGCGCTGGTTCAATCCGACCAGCGACACACCGAGCTTCAGCAGCATGTCGGGAGCCTTCTTGGCCTTCGGATAGTCCTTGCTGGCGGCGAGGAAAGTCTCGGCCGCGTCGCGATACTTCTGCTGGCCGAGCAGCGACTCACCCAGCCAGTAATGCGCGTCCGCCGTCTTGGCGTCCTTGGGGAAGCGGGCGATGTGGTCGCGAAAACCCTGTTCGGCAGTGCCGTAGTCGCCCGACAGGATGAACTGATAGGAATTGCGGTAAAGCTCCTCCGGGTCGTCGGTGGCGGGCAGCGCCGCGACCACCGTATCGTCGGACTTGCCGGCCTGCGTGCCAGCGGCCTGGTCGCCGGGGACAGGGGCGGTGTTCTGCGCCGGTGCATGTGCCTGCGTCTTGCCGTCTGCGTCTATCACATTGCCGTTCTTGTCGACGGTGATGGTGCCGAACGTCTTCGGCGGCGTGCCCGGGATCACCGCGCCTGGTTCGCCTGTCGGTGATTCGACGATGACCTCCTGGCCGCCGGCGGGCGGTGTGCCCGCATCAGCCGGCGCATGCGTCGCCGGAGCCTCAGCGACGCTGCTGTCGGTGTTGGTGGTGGCGTCCGACTTCTTCTGCTCTCGTGGCTGCTGCGCGCCTTGTGAGCCGCCTTCCAGCTGCTGGAAACGGAACTCGTTGTCTTCCTGCTGCTTGCGGATCTGCTCCTGCATCTGCAGCACCTGGAAGTTGAGCTCCTCGATCTTGCCGTTCATTTGCCGGAGTTGTTCCTCCAGCGCGGTAGTGCCGGTGCCATCCTGCGCAAATTGCACCTGATCCGGTTTCTTTTTTTCACCGAAAATGCCGAGCGTCGGCAGGCGGAAGGAAAAACCGCTTTTTTCTGTGCCTTGCTCATTGCCTACTGCCGGGGCAGCGACGCTTGATACGAGCAGCAACGCAAGCGTGCCGCTCAAGACCGATCTGAAATGCATGTGCCTCTCGCCGTGGATTGTTTGCCTGTTGCATGCCTTCCGGTCGGAGTGGACCGTCAGGCGCCTCGGTTATTACCAAGGACGCAGGACTTCGGCCAAATTTTGTTTCAAGCCCCACATCCGGGCGCCGGACATGAAAAAGGCGGCCGCAGCCGCCTTTCACACGTAGGTGTTGCATTTCTGCCGATCGGAAAATTGCCGATCAGGAACCGGCGCCGCTGATCGTGGTGACGGCGCGGCGGTTCTGCGACCAGCAGGAGATGTCGTCGCAAACCGCGACCGGACGCTCCTTGCCGTAGGAAATGGTCTTCAGGCGCTGGGCGGAAACGCCCCTGGCGACGAGGAAGTCGCGGGTGGCGGCGGCGCGGCGGGCGCCGAGCGCCAGATTGTATTCGCGCGTGCCGCGCTCGTCGGCATGGCCTTCGATGACGATGGCATACTGCCGATACTGGTTCAGCCATTGCGCCTGCCGCGAAAGCGTCGTCTGCGCGTCGGCGCGGATCGAGGACGAATCCGTGTCGAAGAAGATGCGGTCGCCGATGTTGACGGTAAAATCCTGGGCCGATCCGGGCGTTGCCGCCCCGGCGCCGCTGAGACCGAGATCGGCGGCGCTGTTCAGGTTCTTCTTCGAGGCGCAGCCGGCGATGGCGAGCAATGCCACCAGCGCGATCATCGCCGGGTTTCTGGTAAGTGCTGCGATACGGCCCATGCCGCCTCTCCTTCGCAATTCGAGTGATTTCGTTGATCGTCCAGTAACCACGTTTGGGTTAACCGGCGTTCAAGAAACACGGTTAAAATTTGGTTTCGGCTACCGTCCACAGCCGTTTTGCCCAAGGGGAATCCGAGGAGGCAACAATGCGCGCGGACCGTAGGCAGAAATGCGGCTGAAACGCGACCAAGCCGTGGAAAAGAGCGAATTGAAGAATTGAAGAACTGAGGAATTGAGAAAAGAGGTCACCTCAGCTTCTCTCTGAGATTGACCAGCATTCCGTAGATGCGGGTATAGGATTGCAACCACTCGTCGCGTTGCGCCTGGGTGATATACTCCAGATCGAACGCATACGAAATCCACGTCTCCACTTCACTGCATGACCCTATCGCCATCGAAATGAACCGTGCGAATTCGGGCTTGGAGTGGGTTTGTTTGGCAAAACCCTCAGCCAAATTGGCGCAGATCGCCTTGCTGGAACGACGTAGTTGATCGGCGAGCGCGTATTGCTCCATTTTCGGAAAAGCAAGCGTGGCTCTGTGTACCCCAAGGCAAACTGCATAGGCACGCTTATAGACTTCCAAATCCCTCGCGTGCTCGATTTAGGCCGCTGCCTTCTCCATCCTTCAGTTCTTCAACTCGTCAGTTCCTCAATTCCTCAATTCCCCTTCCAGCCTATTCCAGCAGCGGCGACCAGGCCGGGTCCGAAGCGAAATTCGAGGTCGGGATCGACTGTTCGTTGCGGCCGGTGAGATCGACCGAAACGAGTTTCGGGCCGCCGGCAGAATCGCGGAAGAACATCAGCACCCGGCCGTTCGGCGCCCAGGTCGGCCCCTCCTGCTGGAAGCCGGTCGAGAGGATGCGCTCGCCCGAACCGTCGACGCGCATGACGCCGATCTGGAACTCGCCGGCGGTCTGCTTGGTGAAGGCGATGAGATCGCCGCGCGGCGACCACACCGGCGTCGAATAGACGCCGTCGCCGAAGGAGATGCGGGTCTGGCCCGAACCGTCGGCGCCCATCACATAGATTTGCGCACGGCCGCCGCGGTCGGAGGTGAACACCACCTTGCTGCCATCCGGCGAATAGGACGGCGAGGTGTCGATGGCCGTCGAATTGGTCAGCCTGGTCGTCGAGCGGCTTCTCAAATCCATGGCGAAGATATTGGAATTGCCGTCTTCGCGCAGCAGGCTCATGATCACCTTCTGGCCGTCGGGCGAGAAGCGCGGCGCAAAGGTCATGCCGGGAAAGTCGCCGACCAGTTCGCGCTGTCCGGTCTCGATCTGCAGCAGATAGACCTTCGGCTGGCCGCTTTCATAGGACATGTAGGTGATTTCCTGCCGGCTCGGCGAGAAACGCGGAGTCAGCACGATCGACCTGCCATCCGACAAATAGCGGATATTGGCGCCGTCCTGGTCCATGATGGCGAGGCGCTTCTTGCGAGCGTTCTTTGCGCCCGATTCGTCGATGAAGACGACGCGCGTGTCGAAATAGCCTTTCTCGCCGGTCAGCCGCTCATAGATGGCGTCGGCGATGATATGGGCGACGCGCCTCGTGTTGGCGTTGTTGGCGAAGAATTGCTCGCCCGACAATTGCTGGCCGGCAAACGTATCCCACAACCTGTATTGGGCACGGACGCGACCATCGGCCTCCTTGCTGACGCTGCCGGTGACCAGCGCCTGGGCGTTGATCACCTTCCAGTCCTCGAAGCGGGGCGCGGCATCCGGATTGGCGATCTTTTCGATGAAGGCGCTCTTGTCGATCGGCGCGAACAGGCCGGAGCGTTTCAGATCTGAGCTGACGATCTTCGAGATCTCCGCGCCCAACGCGTCGCCACCCTGGAAATCTGTTATGGCGATCGGCAGCGGCTCGATGTTGCCTTTGGTCAGATCAAGTTCGACCAGTGCGCTTGCCGGTACTGTAGCGAGCCCAGTCAAACCGGTAGCAATGGCACCGATCATCATGAGCGTCGTCAGGAATTTCTTCATACGTTCAGCCTCGTCTGGTACTGTCGGCGGGTTCAGTACATTTCGCTTGGGTCAAAATTGACCTTGACCTCGTTCCATCCCAGTTCGCCGTCGAACTTGGCGGTGGGAAGATTGTAGGGCGCACAGCGCAGTACCGCGCGCCGCGCTGCTTCGGTGGCGACACGCTCGATCATGGAACTGCCGCCACCGGTCACGACTTCCGGAGCCCCGTCGACCTCCCCGGATTGGGTCAGCTTCATTTTGATGGATACTTTCAGACTCTCGCCGTCGAGCATGCCAGTAGGCACGTTCCAGCAACGCCTTATCTGTTCACGCAGCCCATCCAACTCGCTTTGAGAGAGCTTTGTGCCCTGATTCTTGTCGCCGCCGAGCGACGCCTGCTGGGTCGAACGCTTGGCGCCGCCGCCGGATGGCTTGCGCTTGTCGAGCAGCGCCGAAATCTCGTCGGCGTTGAACTGCTTGTCTTCCGATTTCGGCTTGGACGAGGCTTCCTTGACCGGCTTGTCGGCGTCCTTGCGCTCGGGCGCCTTGGCGCTTTCGGCCTGGGCCGGCTGCGGCTTCGGCCGCGCCTGCGGGGCGGGCGCCGAGTCCGGAAGCTGCGTCTCCTCGGGTGGCGGTTCCTTGGCAATCGCTTCGGCGACGGCGTCCGGCTTGACCTCAGGCTTCGGGTCGATGGCGGCGGTCTTGTCCTGCGGCGGCGTCGGCGCCGGCTCCTTGGCCGGTGTCGGTTTTGGCTCCGCCTGCTTGACCGGCTCGGGCTTGACCTCTTCTTTCGGCTGCGGCGCCGGTGCGACCTCCGTCGCCGGAACAGGCTTCGGCTGCTCCTTCGGCTTCGGCACGTCCTCGGGCTTCGGCTTCTCTTTTGGCGTCGGCGCCGGCGGCGGCGCCTCAGCCTTATCGACCGGCTGGGGCTTGGGATCCGGCGTCGGCGGCTTGTCGGTATCGACGCTGTTGTCGCCGACCGTCTGCGCGTCGGCCACGATGTCCGGACGCTGGGTCGGCAGTGGCGCCGGCTTTTCGCTCACCGCAGCTTTCTTGTCGCCTTTCTGTATTTGCGCTATCGCCTCCATCGGCACGATTTCGACCGCCAGAGACTCGGCATCGGACGCCGGCAACGCCGCCGGCGCCGACAGCGTGAACAGGCCGAAGCCGATCGCGACCGCATGCAAGATCACCGATGTGGTGAGGCCGGTTCTCATCTAGCGTCTACTGATCCTGTTTCGGCAGTGAAAGCAGCGCGATGTTCTTGTAGCCAGCGTCCTGGATGAGACCCATCACTTCCATTGCGGCGCCATAGTTGGTGGTCTTGTCGCCGCGGATGAAGAGGCGCTCTTCGTAGCCGGTCTTGGAAATCGCCTGCAGCTTGGCGACCAGCTCTTCCTGCGGAATTTCGGTCTCCTGCAGGAAAATCTTGCCCGTGCCGTCGATCGTAATCGTGATCGGCTGGGTATCGGCGTTCATTGCCTTGGCCTTCGTCTCCGGCAGGTCGACCGGCACGCCGACCGTCAGCAAGGGTGCGGCGACCATGAAAATGATCAGCAGCACCAGCATCACGTCGACCATCGGCGTGACGTTGATTTCCGATATCATGGCGTGATGGCGGCCGCGCCGCCTGTGGCCGCGACCACCGCGTCCTCCGCCACCCGCGCCTACAGACATTCCCATGATTGTTCCTCAGGTCTTCTGCGCGACTTTTTCATCGATTTGGCGCGAGAGTATGGCGGAGAACTCGTCCGCGAACCCCTCCATGCGCACTGCGATCTTGCTCGCGTCCGACGACAGCTTGTTGTAGGCGATGACGGCGGGGATAGCCGCCAGCAGGCCTATTGCCGTGGCCAGCAGCGCCTCGGCAATGCCGGGCGCGACCACCGACAGGCTGGTGTTCTTCGATGCCGCGATCGCCTGGAACGAGGTCATGATGCCGATCACGGTGCCGAACAGGCCGATGAACGGCGCTGCCGAGCCGGTGGTGGCGAGAAAGCCAAGCCGTCCTTCCAGTTTTTCCATTTCGCGGGTCAGCGCCAGGTCCATCGCCTTGTCGATGCGGGTCTGCAGGCCAAGCGGCGATTTCGCTCCCTTCTCGAAACTCTTCTTCCATTCGCGCATGGCGGCGACGAAGATGGCGCCCATGCCTGACGTCTTGCGGTCGGCGAGCGTGCGGTAGAGCTCTTCCAGCGACTGCCCGGACCAGAACACCTGTTCGAAGCGATTGAGCGCGAGCCGCATGCGGCCATAGGCGACGAGCTTGTCGACGATGATCGCCCAGGTCCAGATCGAGGCGCAGAGCAGCCCGATCATGACCAGCTTGACCACCCAGCCGGCCTGCGTGAACAGCGCCCAAATCGACAAATGCGCGCCCGGTTCGGCGAGTGCGATATTTTCCATGGTTACGTCCTTAAGAATTTTCCGGGCACGGCTGGCGGCTGGCCCATAGGCATCCCTTGTAATCCGTTCGCGCAAAGCTTGCGGAATAACCCCAAAATGCACCGTAGGCGGCCTTTTCAGGGCAAATCTTGGTGAAAGGAAGGCGCTGGATTCCTCCAATCTTCACCACTCTCTTCATGAACCGTTATGGTTAAGGATGGGTTAGGACGCACAGCGCGGCGCATTGCCGCGCCTTGGGCGAGCCACCTGGCATCGTCAGCGGATCATTGGGATCGGTAGCTTGCCGATTTGAACTACCGATTTGTCTTGGGCATGAAGGTTGCGATCCATTCCTTCGGAAAGCGCCTTGGCCGGCCGTTCTCGCCGATGATCGCCGCCTCGACCCGCGCCTCGACCAGCACCTCGCCGCCGCGCTTCAGCTGCTGCGCCATGAAGATGCGGGCGCCCGAAATGTCCTCGGTGCGCGTCTCGATGGTCAAGACATCGTCCATGCGGGCGGAGCCGCGAAAGTCGATCTCCATGCGCCGCACCACCCAGATTATTCTTTCGCCATGCTTGCCGTCGGCAAGCTCGGTATGGTGGACGCCGGCAAGCCTGAGATAATCGGAACGGCCGCGCTCGAAGAATTCGAGATAGCGCGCGTGATAGACGACGCCGGAGAAATCGGTGTCGGCATAGTAGACCCGCGCCATCAGCCGGTGGCCGAATTCGGTCAGCGCGCCGGAAAGCCCGGCGCAGAGCGCCGCCGATTCACCATGATCGTCCATCGCGCTTTCCTTTTTTTGCCTGGCCGGGCACCTAAAGCGCGACGCGGTTCAGGTTCCGGGCGCGTCGTTGTCCCAAAACCGCTACACAGTTTTGGGCGACACGCATTAACTTGGCGCATGAACCCGATGGCACTGTTGACGGCGATGATCAAGACCTTGATGGCAGCGCTGCTTGCGCTGGCCGCGCTGGTGCCGCCGGGCCAGGCGGCGAGCTTTATGATGAAGCGCGGCCTCAATCTCGACCAATGGACGACATGGCCGGGCGAGGACAAATGGGGCGACCGTCGGGCGATCCTGCCCTATCCGGAATGGCGCAAATTCCTCAACGACGACGACCTCAAGGCGCTGAAGAGCGCCGGCTTCGATTTCCTGCGCATGCCCGTCGATCCGTCGCCGTTCCTGTCCGGCGAGACGCTGGCGCTGCGCGACGAGCTCTATGCCAGCGTGCTGGCCTCGGTGCGCATGATCAATCGCGCCGGCTTGAAGGTGATCGTCGACTTGCATCTGATCCCCAGCGGCAGCAGCCGCAAGATCGGCATGGGCGAGGTGATGGACGATCCACAAATGTTCGACGCCTATGTCGAAATGGTGCGCAAGATGGCGCGCACGCTGGCCGATGAGGATCCGCGCCAAGTCGCTTTCGAGCCGATGAACGAGCCGGTCATCGACTGCGACGCCGACGGCACCGGCCTGTGGCCGGAGCGCCAGCAGAAACTGTTCGCGGCGGCGCGTTCGTCAGCCACCAGGCTCACCCTGATCCTGACCGGCGCCTGCTATTCCAATGCGGTATCGCTGGCAATGATCGATCCGAAGGCGATCCCCGACGACAACATCATCTGGACCTTTCACTCCTACGACCCGTTCCTGCTGACCCATCAGGGCGCGACCTGGGCCGGCAACTTCATCCCCTATGTCACCGGCCTGCCCTATCCGCTCAGCGCCGTCCCGCGCGCCCAGCTGGATACTGCGCTCGATACGATCCGCGCAAGGATCAAGGCCGAGGCGCCATGGGCGCGCCAGAGCGGCCTGCTTGCCTATCTCGCCGAGCAGGTCGCCAGCCTGGACACGGATGAGAAGCTGCGCGAGACGATGGAGGCGCCGTTCACCAGGGTCGAGGCCTGGGCAAAGGCCAACGGCATCAAACCGGAGAACATCACGCTCGGCGAATTCGGCATGATCCGCCAGGAATACGGCAATGCCTACGTGATGCCGGCCGAATACCGTGCCGCTTATGTCAGGGACATGATCGCGCGCGCTGAAGCCCATGGCTTTGCATGGTCGGTCTGGAGCCATGGCGGCGCCTTCGGCATCGTCGACGCTTTTGACGGCGACAAGGCCGAGCCGGATGTGATGGACGCGATCAGGTCACTTCATTGAAGTGCTGAACCCAGGTCGATCGAAAGAATCTCTGGGCGCATCCCGAAACGCACCGGCAGGATGCTGAAACCGAGGCCTCCGGAGACTATCAGGTTGCGGTTCTCCTCCACGACATGGCCATAGGCAAAACGGTTGCCGAAGCGGGACGGCACGACCGGAGAATAGCCGAGCAACCGCACCTGTCCGCCATGGGTATGACCCGAAAGGGTCAACGATACCCGTGGCGGGACCTTCGGGAAAATGTCCGGCTCATGTGCCAGCAGGATAACAGGAGCCTTGTCGCTTACCTTTGCCAGCGTGCCGCGCAGATCGTCCAGTCCTTTGAACCTGCTGCGGCCCCAGGCCTTGCCCGGTCGTAGCGCGAGTTGGTCGGCAAGTCCGGCGACCCAGAAGCCATGCCCGTCTTTTTCCAGGCGCACCACATCGTTTTCCAGGACCGGTATGCCGGCGCTCTCGAGCGCCCGGCGCGCCACCGTCGGCCCCAACCCGGCCTTCTGCGCGGAAAGGTCCTCCCACCAGTCGTGATTGCCAAGGATTGACCACACGCCGAGTGGCGCCTTCAGGCCTGACAATGCCGGCGCCCATTCGGAGGAGCCCACCCAGTCCGTAACCAGGCGTGTGCCGGCTGCATAGTCGCCAAGCAGGACAATCAGATCCGGCTGCAGGCTGTTCGCCCGTTCGGCAAGCGACCTGATCCGCTCCGGCGTCATCCATGGCCGACAGGCATGAATATCGGCGAGAGCGACGACGTGAAGCCGCAATCCTGCAGGCCAGTTTGGCGGGGTCAGTGAATAGCGCTTTACATGCGTCAGCAACATCGGCTCGAGGCCAACCGCATAAGCACTGAGCGACACGGCGGATAGGAAGGAACCGCCGATGAGGCGCAGGAAGCCGCGTCTGGTGATCATCGCTCAACCCCGTCGTTCGTGGAACCCACGGTCCCCACAGCGAAGCGTTAGAGCCCGCAAATGCGCCGGCAAGCTGACCAGGATTAGGAGATTTTGCGCAGCAATGGAGCCGCAAGGCCGCGCGGCTACTCTTCCTGGAACAGGCTGATCTGCTGCTGCGCCAGGTCCTTCGGCGCATCGAGGCCGAGATGCCGCCAGGCATTGGCGGTCAGCACGCGGCCGCGCGGCGTGCGCTGAATAAAACCCTGCTGGATCAGATAGGGCTCGATGATGTCCTCGATGGCGTCGCGCGGCTCGGAAAGCCCTGCCGCGATGGTCTCGATGCCGACCGGCCCGCCGCCAAAATTCCGAGCGATCATCGAGAGATAGCGGCGGTCGAGCGCGTCGAGGCCGAGCGCATCGACCTCGAGCCGCGTCAGCGCCTCGTCGGCGATCTGGCGGTCGACGTGACCGTCGCCGGCGACGGAGGCAAAATCGCGCACGCGGCGCAACAGCCGGCCGGCGATGCGCGGCGTGCCGCGCGCGCGCCGCGCGATCTCCAGCGCGCCATCGTCACCGAGCGGCATGGCAAGGATGCGGGCGCCGCGGCGCACGATCTGCTCCAGTTCCTCGACCGAGTAGAAATTGAGGCGGACCGGAATGCCGAAACGGTCGCGCAGCGGATTGGTCAAAAGGCCGAGCCGGGTGGTGGCGGCGACCAGTGTGAAGCGGGCAAGATCGATCTTGACCGAACGCGCCGCCGGCCCTTCGCCGATGATCAGGTCGAGCTGGAAATCCTCCATCGCCGGATAGAGGATTTCCTCGACCGCCGGGTTGAGCCGGTGGATCTCGTCGATGAACAGCACGTCGCGGTCTTCGAGATTGGTGAGCAGTGCTGCGAGATCGCCGGCCTTGGCGATGACCGGACCGGAGGTCGAGCGGAAATTGACGCCGAGCTCGCGTGCCATGATCTGCGCCAGCGTCGTCTTGCCGAGGCCGGGCGGCCCGACGAACAGCACATGGTCGAGCGCCTCGCTGCGGCCCTTGGCGGCCTCGATAAACACTTTGAGATTGGCCCGCACCGCCGCCTGGCCGACGAAATCGCCGAGCGTCTGCGGCCGCAAGGTCTGCTCGGCATCTTCGCCGCGCTTGTCGGGAGCAATGAGGCGTGGCGAAAGGCTCATGCCGCCTTCCTTGCACAGGGCAGAGAACGGGACAAGCGCAGACTCACCGCGCCAGTTCCTTCAGTCCGAAGCGGATCAGCTTCGACGCATCCGCATCCTCGCCGGCGTTTTTCAGCGCCGCCGCCACCGCATTGGCGGCGGTATCGCGCGAATAGCCGAGATTGACCAGCGCTGAAACGGCGTCACTGATCGGCGCCGGCGCGACGCCTTCGCCAAGCTCCTGCTTCAAGCCGATGGTGCCGGAGGCAGCGCCCGCAAACGCTGGCGCCTTGTTCTTCAGTTCGGTGACGATGCGCTCGGCCACCTTCTTGCCGACGCCGGGCGCGCGGCTGACCATGGCAATATCACGCAGCGCGATGGCATTGGCGAGATCGGCCGGCGCCAGCGTCGAGAGAATAGCCAGCGCCACCTTGGCGCCGACGCCCTGCACATTGCTCATCAGCAGCCGGAACCATTCGCGTTCCAGAACCGACTGGAAACCGTACAGCCTCAACATGTCTTCGCGGACATAGGTCTCGATGAACAGCACCACCGCCTCGCCGGGGGCCGGCAAGGCGGCCAGCGTGCGCGTCGAGCAGTGGGCGACATAGCCGACGCCGTGCACGTCGACGATGCAGAAATCCTCGTCGATCTCGTCCAGCGTGCCTTTTAGCTTGCCGATCATGTGTGGTCCTTCATGCCAGCGCCGCCAACCTGTAGACAACGCTCTGCCGGTGATGCGCGTGGCAGATGGCAATGGCCAGCGCGTCGGCGGCATCGTCGGTGTCGAACGTCGCCTTCGGCATCAGCACCTTGACCATCATGTGGATCTGCTTCTTGTCGCCATGGCCGACGCCGATCACCGCCTTCTTGACGGCGTTGGGCGCATATTCGGCAACGACCAGGCCGGCCAGCGCCGGCACCAGCATGGCGATGCCGCGCGCCTGGCCGAGCTTCAGGGTCGCGGCCGCATCCTTGTTGACGAATGTCTGCTCGACCGCCGCCTCGTGCGGCATGGCGGCGTGCAGGATCTCGGCAAGCCCGTCATGCAACTGGCAAAGCCGTGTCGCCAGCGCCGCCTTGTCGTCTGAACGCACGGTGCCGGAGGCGACGAAGCGCAGCGAGTTGCCGAGGCTTTCGACGATGCCCCAGCCGGTGCGCCTCAGCCCCGGATCGATGCCGATGATGCGAATCGTTTCCCCCATCCGCCAAGTCTACCCGTGGCGGACAGCGATGCCAGCGAAATGTGAACAAACCAGAAACGGTTCCGCTGCGTCCCACAGGCTGTTTGAGAATTCGTTCTGACGAGACAGACGGCGTGGTTTGCGAGAACCGAAGCGGAGCGGACATTTGGGTCCGTGAGCCGCGCGTAGATCCCCTCGCTTCAATTCCGATGTCGTAGCGTCGACGATGACCTTGAACGCGGGAAGATTTTGACGACGGCTCGGATAGTAGAGGAAATAGCCTTCAAAAAGCGGCAACCAATCGTCCAGAAGCTGAACCAGCTTGCCACGTGCGATGTGCTGCTCGACGATGTTCTCCGGGACGTAGGCGATGCCGTATCCACTGGCCGCCGCGCGGACACTCTGGCCGGGCAGGCCAGATGCTTATCATCACGAGCGGTCAGGGCTGGGTGCAGGAAGAGGGGCAGAACCAGCTAGCGCCGAGCAGCAGACGCGCTCGGCCGAAGAGTCTGGCACCTGTCGGTGATCGGTCGGGCCCAAGCCAATTTCCTGCGCTCCACTTTATTGCAAGACGGTCAAATTTGAGCTTCCGCATTCATGTTTTGTCGAGCGTATCTCTTAGAGTCGCCTAAACCTTCTGCGCCGTAAGCTGTAACCGTGCTGAATCGCCGTCAGCGCCGATGACGACGAAATAGGAGAACGCAATGCCTCGCAATCACGTTGAACGTCTTGAAGAGTTCAGGGAAATCCTGGTCGCGACTCGACGCGAAGGAGTCCGTAACGTGCACCATACCCGCGACGCAATGCGGGCAAGCGGCTTTCAGATCGGGGACAGCGATGGCTCCAGCTACGGAGCCAAGCTAAAGGAGCTCCAAGAGGAAATCGAGGCAGTCGATCGCGCCCTCGAAGACGAGAAACGGCTGGCCTTGGCCCTTGAAAGTGCGGCTCAACCCCGCCGACCAATCAAGCCGAGAATCGTAAAGGGAACATAGAGTCGGCGACGGCCCTTGCTGCCCGTCGCGTGGATATGCCTGCGACATCGTGTCGGGCTCGTCGCCGCCGTGCTACCGAGCCGTGAACGTCATCCGTCGCCATCAAACGGGGCGGCCGAAGCCGCCCTGTGTCGATGTCGAATTTCGTTGAGTCCATCGTTGTCGATGCCGTCGCTACCCTCGCCAACAGCGTTCTTCAGGTATCCGATCTGAAACGGATCGCGGTCGATGCGATCGTGCGATCGCGTCATTTCCGCAAGATCTTCTCCATCGCCTTGCCCCTGGCAAGCTCGTCGATCAGCTTGTCGAGGTAGCGGATTTCCTTCATCAGCGGGTCTTCGATGCCTTCCACCCGGACACCGCAGATCACCCCCGTGATCAAATTCCGAGAAGGATTCAGTTGAGGCGCCTGATCAAAGAAATCCTTCAGGCTGGTTTTCTTCCTCAGCTGGGTGTCCAGCCGCTTCTGGGTGTAGCCCGTCAGCCAGCGGATGATCTCATCGACCTCGGCTTTGGTGCGTCCTTTCTTTTCCGCCTTGGCGACATAGTGCGGATAGACGCTGGCAAAGCTCATGGAATAGATTCGATGCTCGGTCATTGCACCCCCTTATGCGGGCTGGACCAGAGGTTTGAAACAGCGCCGCAGATGTCGATGCTGTCCGCGTCAATTCTACCCGTGCTCGTCGCCTCGGCAATGCTTTGATCGCGTCGATCACATCCTGCGACGAGTGGATCCGGACGTCGTTATTGATCTTGCCTTCAACGGATGACCGGTTGTGCTACTCGGGCACAGGTTTGGCTATCCTACCGGGCAATGCAAGATCTAGTGCCTGTCTAGCCTGCCACTGGGCAGTATGGGGACTAGTGAGCGCGTAAATGGCGCGTTTGCGCAATTATGCTCGAAACCAGCCCGGCGGCTTGCGGCCCCATTTCGGCCCAAACACGATTTGAGGATTGGCCCACAAAAGGACGCTCCTGGCGCTTAGCGGAGAATTATCGAGCAGTCTCTCAGCCGCGGGCGAAAGCCGTGTTGAGCAGCGTGATCTGATCGGAAACCGGATTGATGCGGCGGCCGGATGGAGCGGCCTCGGCCACGGCGCCGCCGTAGATTTCCTCGTCCATGCGACGCACCAGCGCCTGCAGGCGCAGCGAGCGGTCGATGAGGTCAAGAAAATCCTTGGGCAGTTCGACCCAGCCTGCGGCATCGTTGTTGGCGGAAGCGGTATCGAGACGCACCTTGGATTTTTCGGAAGCAACCTGATCGCGAGTCATCTCGCCGGAATTCGCGGCGCGCTGCAGAAGCAGCCATGAGGCGACCTGCATCAGCCTCGTGGTCAGTCGCATCGACTCGGCCGCATAGAGCGTCGCCGCCAGCCTGGACAGTTTCTTCGCCTCGGCCCGGCCCTTGCCGTCCAGATATTCGGCCGCCTGCTCGACCAGGCCCATGCCTTCCTGGTAGAGCGGCTTGAAGGATTGGGAGAAAACCCGGCGCTCCGCCAGCTTGATGGTTTTCGCGCTTCCCATCGAAGGATCGTTCATCGATACGCCCTGCACTTGCCTTACAGCCGGCCGAATCGGCGTCATCGCCGTCACGCCTGCACCCTATATGACCGAGGCTTGAAAATGCGCTTCGCCGCCGGTGAAGGCAAGCACATGTTTAACAAACGGTTAACGGCGGCGCAGCGGCACGGGCGACCGGCAATCCGGATCGCCGAAAAAAAAGAGCCGCGGATAAGGCGGCTCTCAGGAGTTTAACAGGGAGGCGTCAAACAAAGTGGCTCCAACCACTCGGTAAGAATCCAGATCACTGGATGCGCATAGTAAACGCCCGTAAAGCTTAATGAAGCCTTAACAGCGTGGATATTTTTTGAACAAGCGTCGCCCGCCTGTGCCGTAACAGCACAACAACTCCAGGCTTTTTGGGCCTAGACCTTTGGACTCAGGCCTTTTGCGTCTCGGCATGCCGCTCTGCCTTCCACACCACCGGCAGCGCGATATAGGCGAACAGCAGCAGCCCCGCGTAAAAGCCCATCGAGGATGTTGCCACCAGCGGCTCGATCGCCGGGTTGCCGGCAAGCATGATGTAAAGGCCGATCAACAGGCCGGTGCCACTGATTGCCGTCAACCAGAAATGCACGGTGGCAAGCGTCTTTTCCGCGACTGCAGGAAACAGATGGTAGAAGAAGGCGAACACCGCCGACATCAGCCATCCGGCCACCATGATGTGGGCGTGGGTTGGCATCTGCGCATGATCTTTGCTGATCGCCATCTGCAGGCCGAGCGCCATTCCGACCAGTGCGTAGACAACGGCCAGCGTGAAGAAGTTTCGTGCTACCTTTTGCATTGTGTGCCCCGATTTGCCTTTTCCCGTCATGGGAATGGGTTGAGATCAGGCGGTCGCCCCGCCACCGGGTCCCCGGCATCGGCGCATTAGCATCGGCAATGTTTCTGGACGATGTCGCATCGCGCCCGCCTGAAACCGCCGTGACGCTGCTGACGGCTCGGCTGCCGGCAACTTCCATCGGCTGGCAATCTAGAGAAGGCCGGCGATCCCGTCCCACAGGAGCTTGACCGCGACGATCGCTACGGTCGCATAGGTGGAGGGGTAGAACAGTTCCGGTCGCATCCGCCGCACCAGCCAGGCGCCGGCGATGGTCGAGAGCGGCGCCAGCGGTACCAGAACCGCCGATGCGGTCAGGTTGGTGGTGTCGAACTGTCCGAGCGCAAAATAGGGGATAAAGCTTCAACGCGTTGGTGGCGGCAAAGAAGATTGCGGCGGTGCCCGACAGCACTTTCGGATCGAGCCGGATCGGCAGCGCATAGACCTGAAAGGGCGGGCCGCCGACATGGGCGACGAAGCTGGTGAAGCCGGCGACCGTCCCCCAGAGTGCGGCAGCCGCGCGGTTGGGCTCGGCCGAGTGGCTCGCACCGTGCCGCACCTGTAGATAGACCCAGCGAAGCACGAAGATAATCGCCACGGCGCCGACGATCAGCCGCACCATTTCCGCTGTCACCAGCGCCGCGGTCAGCCAGCCGAGGCCGATGCCGATCACTGCCCCCGGCATCATGTCCGCAAGCATCTTGCGGTCGTAGACCCCCCACCATGTCCACACCGAGACGACGTCCATCAGGCACAGTATGGGCAGCAGGATGGCGGCTGCCTGCACCGGCGGCATGGCCAGCGCCATCAGCGGCACGCCGACGAAACCGACCGCGCCGCCAAAGCCGCCCTTGGACAGACCGACCAGGATGACGGCTGGAACGGCAGCGGCATAGAACCACGGATCGAATAGCAAGCCTGACATCGTCGGGGAGCAGTTGGAGGGAAAGCGTGTAGACGCTGGAATAGCCGATAAACTTTCGCGCCGCGACTGCAAATGCGCACACGACGCTGTGGTCGTTCGTGCTAAGGCCTGTCACGGTTTTGCGGAGGCAGTTGCGCCGAGTGGCGGCGGGCGCCTGCGGATCGGCTGCGCCTTGATGATGGCTGTGCTCGTTTCGGCCTTGTCGGCGATACGGTCGAGAAGCTTGTCGAGGTCGCCGATCGAGCGCACGAACAGCCGGGCAACAAAGCAGTCGTCGCCCGTCACCTTGTCGCATTCGCCAAACTCCGGAATCTCCTCGATCAGCTTCTGGACAATATGCAGCTTGCCCGGCAAGGGCCGGATGCGAACGATCGCCTGCAAGGTGTAGCCGAGCGCTTGGGGATCGATTTCGACGGTGAAGGCCCTGATAACGCCACGATCCTCCAGCCGACGCAGGCGTTCCGCGACACTCGGCGATGACAGTCCTACCTGCTGGGCCAGTTCCTTCAATGAGGTTCGCGAATCCTTGATCAGGCTTTCGAGAAGGCGTCGGTCCAGATCGTCCAGCATTTTACATTCCCAAGGAAAAGGCCGTCTTCACCTTATTTAATTAGGCACGACGGGCATATCACCCGGCTCAAATTATTGAAAGCGCTGATGTGGCATGGGATTATCAACCATCAGCGTTTCGAGAGGCAATATTCATGGACAGCACGATGCGTGGCACGGTCGAAATGACGGCCGCAATGGTGATCCTCGGCACGATCGGATGGTTCGTCGTCATGTCGGGCGAGCCCATCATGGACGTCGTCTTCTGGCGCTGCGCCTTCGGCGCTATAACGCTGCTGATCATCTGCGCTGCCCTGGGGCTGCTGCGCGGCAGGCTGTCACTGCGCATCGTGGCGATTGCGGCCCTTGGCGGCGCGGCCATCGTCATCAACTGGCTGCTGCTGTTCAGCTCGTTTTCCCGCGCCTCGATCTCGATCGCCACGGCTGTTTACAACACGCAGCCCTTCATGCTGGTCGGCTTTGGCGCGCTCTTCTTCTCAGAGCGGCTGACCCTGACAAAGCTGGCCTGGCTTGGCATCGCCTTCGCCGGCATGCTGCTGATCGTGCAAGGCTCGCCTGATGCCGGCTCCGATGCAGGCCCCAATACAGGTAATGTCGGCACGGATTATTTTATCGGCATCGCGATGGCGCTGGGTGCGGCTTTCTTCTGGGCCGTCGCCGCCATCGTCACCAAGAAGCTCAAAGGCACGTCGCCGCACCTGATCGCCCTCATCCAGGTCTGCGTCGGCGTCGTCATCCTGGCACCCTTCGCCAACCTTTCCCACCTTCCCGCCGACGTGTGGAGCTGGAGCATGCTGGCGACGCTTGGCGTCGTCCATACGGGCCTGATGTACATCCTGATGTACGGCGCCATTCAGAAACTGCCAACCTATCTGCAGGGGTCGCTGTCCTTCATCTACCCTGTGGTCGCGATCCTGGTCGATGTCGTCGCCTTCGGCCACCGCCTGCATCCGGCCCAGATGGTCGGCGGCGCCGCCATCCTGGTCGCCGCCGCCGGCATGAATCTTGGCTGGACGCTGTGGAAATCGAAGACCCCAGCCGAGAGCACCCAGGCAATCAAGTGAGGCAACAACGTCGCCGTGCGACAATCATGCGCCAACGGTCCTGGCCGCCCGCCTGTTCAAGGCCGGCACTTTGCTCTATGCCGCAATGCAACCATCTTCGCCCGGCATAGGCGAAAACCGGGGTCAAAAACCAATGAACGACGCAACGCCTCCAAATCGCTGCCGCATCGTGCTGATCGCGCCGCCCGGCATGCCGGCTGAGCACATCGGCGCGGCGTTCGAGGGCGGCGACGTCGCCTCGCTGATCCTGCCCGAAAACGACATGGACGAAGCCTCCTTCCAGGCCTTCGCCGAACAGATCGTGCCGGCGGCGCAAGCGGCAGGCATCGCTGTCATCATTGCCGGCGACACCCGCATCGCCGGCCGCGTCCAGGCCGATGGCCTTCATGTCGAGGCCGGCAAGGCCGAACTCGCCGAGACGATCGAGCGTTTCCAGGCAAAAATGATGGTCGGCACCGGCGGCGCCAAGACCCGCGACGATGCGCTGGAACTCGGCGAACTCAGGCCCGACTACATCTTCTTCGGCCGCTTCGGCTACGACAACAAGCCGGAGCCGCACCCACGCAACCTGTCGCTGGGGCAATGGTGGGCGGATGTGATCCAGATCCCTTGCATCGTCATGGCCGGGTCCGACATCACTTCGGTGGAAGCGGTGGCTGCCACCGGCGCCGAATTCGTGGCGCTGTCCAGCGCCGTCTTTGCCGAGGGCATCGACCCAAAGATGGCAGTCGCCAGCGCCAACGCGCTGCTCGACGAAACCGCGCCGCGTTTCGAGGACTGACGTGCCCGCGCCGACAATCCTTTTCGGTGCTTTGCTTGCGCAGCTCACGGTGCAGGTCGCCGTGGCGGAAACCGTCCCATTGCCGCAACCGAAGCCCGACACCGCTGCAAGCACGGACAAGCCGATCGCCACGCCGCTGCCGCAGCCCGCCACCACGGCGCCGCTGCCGTCGGCCGACGCCATTAATCCCGACCGCTTCGGTGCAAAGCCGTCGGATTCTGCCTATGGCGCCTTCCAGCGCGGCCTTTACAAGACGGCCTACAACCTCGCTCTGGTTCGCGCCCAGAACGGCGATCCGGCGGCGCAGACGTTGATCGCCGAGATATTGTCGCGCGGCCTTGGCGTGCCGGTCGACGCGGCGGAGGCGGCCAAGTGGTACGCGCTTGCCGCCGAGCAGGGGATACCGGAATCGCAGTTCCAATATGCGCTGATGCTGCTCGACGGCCGCTACGTCAAGAAGGACGAGAAAGGGGCTTATGCGCTGATGCAGGCCGCCGCCGAGGCCGGCAACCGTCTGGCGCAGTTCAATTTCGCGCAGCTGCTGGTGCGGCAGGACCCCGGCGATGCCGGCATCGCAAAGGCCGTGTCCTATTATCAGCGCGCCGCCGCGACCGGCCTTGCCGACGCGCAATATGCGTTGGCGCAGGTCTATGCCAATGGCGTCGGCGGCAAGCTGCGCGACGATGCCCAGGCGCGCGGCCTGCTGGCGCAGGCAGCAAGGCAGAACTACGATACGGCGCAGATCGATCTCGCTGCCTGGATGATCGAGGGACGCGGTGGCGCCCGCGACCTGAAGTCCGGCTTCGGCTGGATGAAACAGGCCGCCGAGGGCGGCAATGTCGCCGCCCAGAACCGCCTCGCCAAGCTTTACATGGGCGGCATCGGCACCGATCCGGATCCGATCCTTGCCGGCGCCTGGTACGTCGTCGCACGGCGCGCCGGACTGATCGATCCGGAGATGGACGATTTTCTGCAGGGCCTGACCGACGACCAGACCAAGCAGTTGCTGCAGAAGGCCAACCGCCTGCCGTAAAGCGTCGCGGACATTGAATATCGGGCAGCGGATGCTGACGAGGGAATGGCTCCGCCCCCCACTCCTCTCATGCCACCCCTTGCCCGCTCCCCCTC
>NZ_JBVVQA010000047.1:0-38570 GCF_055811455.1 Mesorhizobium sp. WSM4845 | reverse complement strand
GGGCGGGAGGGCGACAGGCCAGTCGGGAGCCGCCTGCCTGAGCGGATTACCGGCATAGGCTAGGTCGACCAGGCGGTATTCGAGGCCCTCGTAGAAGCGGTCGATCACGGAAACCCGGCTTCCGGCGTCAGCCGTCATGTCGAGGATGAGGTCGGCGCGCATCGCGGGCCCGAGCACGACCAGCCCGCCTTCCGGCGCATGCGGCTCCACTGGCTGCCCGTCCAGCGCAATGACGGCAGGCTGATGGTTCCCGAAGTCGAGGCCGAAAATGCGGGCGTTGGCGGCGTTGATCAGCCGCAGCCGGATGCGTTCTCCCTTTCGCACCTGAAAGACATCCGGCACGCGGCCATTGATCGTGACCGTGTTTCCGACCCGGCCGTTGTGCATCATGTCATGGCGGTTGCCGAAGTCTTCCCGCATCTCGGCGGTTTTGGTCAGCCGCCAGTCGGACAGCACCCATGTGACTTCGCGGTCGACCCGGATGGGATCGGCTTCCTCCACGATCAGCGGGCCGTAGAGGCCTCTGCCGACCTGCTCGAAACTGCGATGGTGCGGATGGTACCAGAAGGTGCCTGCGTCGACGGCATCGAACTCGTAGGCAAAGGTCTCGCCGGGCCAGATCGGCGCCTGCGTGAGGTGCGGCACGCCGTCCATCGCGTTCGGGACTCGCAAACCGTGCCAGTGCACCGTCGTCTCTTCGTTGAGTTTGTTCTCGACCGCCACCCGCAGGCGTTCTCCCTGGCGGATGCGAATTTCCGGACCGGGCAGGCTGCCGTCATAGCACCAGATGGGGGTATCGCCATGCGGCTCTGGCGCGATCTGGGCGCGTCCCGGTCCGGCGCGGATCCGGAACTCGCGAAGGCCTGCGGCGTCGGATCGCGGTGGAAGCACCACGCCCGCCGAAACGGCGGCGGCCGATGCGAGGAAGGTTCGACGCGTCAGCGCCGGCACACGTGGATAGGGCATTGGATCAACCATTCCGGAATAGGCTTTTTTGACGCGCGGACGTAGCCGGGCGCGTCGACGGGTCGGTCGCGAGCGGATGCCGCGGCCGTGTCAGCTCAGGAAGGTGGTTCGGGGAGGATAGGGCTCAGGCGGACCGGTGCGGCCGTCGGACGGTTCTCCGGGAGGCAAGGATACGATACCGGCGAAATGCGGCAGCTCGGCCGCGGCAGGCGTGCAGATCGCGACAAGCGAGGTAACGCAGAACTGGTCGCATGCCGACGTCTCACCGTCATCGCCGGGACAGTCCTGGCAGTCGGGCATGTCGCCGTCCATCTCAGCCATCGACATCTTCAGGGACATGTCCGTCAAAGCCGCGGCATGCGCCGCCGTGCCGAGGGCGAAGGCCGCGAGGAAGACGACTGCGAGGATGCGGACGAACCTGCTCATTGGGTAGACAGTAGTCCTGGCTCTGCGCCGTGTCCAGATTCGGTCGCAGGTGAACCATGACCGCCGCAAACGGATGCCGACGGGAGGCGATTTGTTGCAGGCTGCCTTGGAATGTCTGAATAGGTTCCGGAAATGGTCTGGCGTGAGATTATAACCGCCTTTGGTGCCATTGCGCTGGCTTCTGGACCGCGGCGCTAGTGAACCCGGCTTAACCCACTGCATCGTCGGCCGCTTCTTCATCTCGTTGGGCGCCTCGCCGGCATGCTGGAGGCCCTTCCACAGCCGCTTCCAACTCAGTGAAGGCGGCGCGGCTCCCGCAAAAGGAAACGCCGAGGTCGAGGCGCAGCTCGCAATTGCACGCTCCATGATCCGCGCCGGCCGGCCACTCTAGAATCATAACTAGCGGACTTCGCGTCTTAGGCTACTCGGAACCGCTTAATGCCGCCGGACAACATGATGACGAACGACATGCTCTGCCACATGACTGAGGGAGAACTTTCGGTCGTTCACAATAAAGGAAAGTTCACAGTCAAGAAGGGCGATGTTTGGGCCTGCGCTAAAGGCGCTACTACAGAAGGCACCCAGAACACGAGCACTGCGGTCGCGATCATGCGGGTCATCGATTTGATGCCCGCATGAGGTAAGCGATGGGTGGAAGTGCGGCTATGGCTGCCCTAAAGAGATGCCGGAGCGCGTATCTGTCGTGGTGGGGAACGTCCAACGACGGGCCGCCTTCCATCCCGGTCATTGTCGATCACCGGCTGATTGAGTTTTGACCCTAGTCCCTCGACAGCTGCTTGATCTGTTTTCTGATTTCCTTGGTATCGCCGCGCGAACCGATGGCGATGATCGCCAGTTGTTCGGCCAGTTCGCGGCGGCGGCGCAGCGGGCGAACAGCAGATCTCCCCGCGTCAAGCCGGCCCCGAGCATGCAGTCGACGACCGCCTGAAAGCCAGGCTGCATCGCCTCCTGGGAGGACTCGCCCGAGGGCTATCCCCAGACCCCGGCCTACAAATGGTGGAACTGGCACGACAGCTACGCCGCGGATCCGGCAGCCGACAAGAAGTGGGCCGAGGTTTCGGAGGCCGGAGAGGCGGCGTTCCGGGAGGCGAGCACGAAGCAATGAGCCAGACCTGTTCGGGTGCGATCGACGGGCGGCGACGGTTGGCCTGAGAGGCTCAGATCGCGCCGCCGCTACTCATGCGGACTTGACGATCGACAATGTGCGTTTGTAAGCGGCCGGTTTCGTGCGGAAATTGGCGGCGGGAGCAGGTCGGCCGACGTGAAAGCCCTGGATCTTATCGATGTCGAATTCGCGGATCAGGGCCAGCTGCTCGTCGGTTTCCACCCCTTCGACCAGGATTTTATGGCCGCGATTTCGCACCAGGGCAATGATGTCTTGCAGCATCGCCTTGCCCCTTGGGGTGCCGCAGTCATGCAGGAACGAGCGGTCGATCTTCACCATATCGAAATCGATGAGACGAAGCCATGAGAGGCCCGCGAAGCCCGTCCCGAAGTCGTCAAGCCATACCCTGACCCCCAGCAGCTTCAGGTCGCTGATGCAGCGCAGAACGTCGGAGTGCATCTCCATCTCCAGCCCTTCGGTGATTTCGAGGGCCAGCCTGCTGCCGGCGACGCCGGTCTCGCTCAAAATCGTCGCAACCGAAGCTGCGAAGCCGGGCGTCTTGAGCTGAATTGGAGAGACGTTGACGCTGACGACACGGACGTGATCGTCCGCCAAGAGCTCGGTGCACACTGTCCTTATGGCCCAGCGCCCGAGCTCCAGGACCGCGCCGGTTCGTTCCGCAACAGGAATGAACAGGCTCGGCGGAACCGATGTACCGTCCAGCATTTTGAGGCGCATCAGAGCCTCGACGGCTTCAACCCGGCCAGACGCCACGTTCTGGATCGGCTGGTAGACGAGTGAAACGAGATCCTGGCCGATCGCGATCTTCAGCAAAGCCGCAATGTTCTCGCTCTCGTCGCTGCTCTGGGGATCGTTTGGATCGAACAGCCAGGTACAATTGCGACCGCCTGCTTTCGCCAGATAGAGCGCACGATCGGCCTCGTGGACGATCTTCTCCAGCTTGGCGCCAGTCTGCGCCCTGGTGAAGGCAGCGCCGACGCTCACCGTCACCACCGAGGTGCCGTCTCTGCGCTGCTGGTGGGGAAGCGCGAGGTTCTCCACCGTGCTTCGAATGGCTTCGGCAAGACCTGCGACCTGTTCCCTTTTCTCCATGCGAGCCAGGACAATGAATTCTTCCCCGCCGTAGCGGCCGATTGAGCCATTGTGCTGCTTGATCATTTCGGCAAGGGCATTGGCGACAAGTATCAGGCAGCGATCGCCTTCCTGATGTCCGTAGTAGTCGTTGAACCTTTTGAAGAAGTCCACGTCGATGAGGATCGCCACAAAACCGCTGCCATGCCTTTGCCAGTCGCTCCAGTAGTCGCGCAGCTTCTCGTCGATCGCACGCCGATTCTCCAGACCGGTAAGCGGATCGGTTCTCGACAGATTCAAGAGCGCCTGTCCGCGCTCGGTGGCCTCCTTGTGCTGGATTTTAGCTTCCAAGGCGTTCAGGAAGACGTTGTAACGTTCCTCGTTTAACCTCCAGTTTACATACGACGTGAATATGAAGCACGAAATGTAAAAAATTCCTAGTACTATTTTGTATGTTAGCGTAGAAGGTACGAAATAGTTCACGGTGTATAGTACACACAAAATTATAGCAGAAGTTACGATGGATAGATTAAACCTGAATGTGAAGAAAAGATTGGCGCCCATCATGAAGATAGTACCGAAGACCATATAATAAGAGACGCTTTCCTTGTCCGCGGCCATAACCGCTGGGGACAACCAACCAACATAGCCAAAGATGATGGCTGCGGCGCAAGTCACGTCAATCCATTCCGTTCCGACCCCCCGGCGAAGTTGTGCTTCCAGGGTCAACAGCGCAGTCACTCCGACCGCGAAGCGCGCCGTGATCGTATAGAGTGCCACATCCGGAATCAGCAGCAGATCCGTTGCCGAAAACATGAGATAGATGGCGACGGCGATCCAAAGCCCCGGCCTGGCGTCCATCCTTCGCTTCGCCTGGCCTTCCTCCCAGTAGAGGCTGCGGAGTTCGTCGGACCGTCGCTCGTAGCGCCGCTCAAGCGGTTCCGCATGGGCCATATCGGCCAATGCGGATGACGCGTATTCGTTCGTCACCCTAAGCCCCATTTGAACGGGGCTTTGTATGCCGAACTCATTTCTAGCTTCTACCCCCACGCCGGCCGACTCCTCAGGCGCGACAGCGAATTGCGGCGCCTCGCAAGCAATATGCAGTCGCGCATATAGGTTTGGGTTAACTCGTATCTGGAATCCGACCCGCAAGGCGTCCAAAAAACCAGCATGGTTGGCGGGAATTTAACGACACCGCTAAAATGCCTGACATGTGTCTTGGCAAAGATAAAATTTTACGCAATATGTAACGATATCTAGTTAAATGTGATTATGGAGTTCTGCGGTGGCAACCATCCTCGATGGCAAAAGTTTGATTACTGCCGAGATGATCGCCGCCAGTCTCCCTCAAAAAAAGCTCGAGCCTCATAGCGAAGCGTTCGAAACCGCTCGCGTCGAGCTTGCGCTCATTCTCCACACCACACACCAGCAAATCGAGCAACGAAAGGACCCCGCCGAGATCATTCGTCGTGTGACGTCGTACCTCAGCGCGACGCGTTCCAAGGTTCATCCCGACGTCTGGCAGGCATTGATACCGGTGGTGCAGAACCACCCGGTCCTGGAGTACTTTCTTGAGGATCCGCTCACGCGGTGGTCCCATGACAAGCCCAGAGGTTATTCCGGCGACGCGCAGTTGCTCGACTACATCTATTGCGATCCGCACGTGGCGGAGAGCGTGGCAAACGCCTCGGAGATCGGCAAGGCGCTCTACATGCATACCAAGGATGTGCCGTCGTCCATCGCGGCACGGGAACGGCGTGATCTTCTGACCCGCTATGTCGATAAGATTGCGACCAGGAATGGACCGCAAACCGAGGTCCTGGCGATTGCGGCCGGCCATTTAAGGGAGGCCAATCGCTCGGCCGCATTACAGGAGGGCCGTCTCAAACGCTGGGTTGCACTCGATCAGGACCCTCAGAGCGTTGGATTGATCACGCGCGACTTTCAGGGCACTGCGGTAGAGGCGATCGACGGCTCGGTGCGAACCGTGCTCACGCGGGGCCACAAGCTTGGCAAGTTCGACTTCATCTACGCCTCCGGCCTTTACGACTACCTTGCGCACAACGTCGCCGTGAAGCTCACGAAAACCTGCCTGCAGATGTTGAAGCCGAACGGGACCTTCCTGTTTGCGAACTACGCAGAAGGCAACCCTGACGCCGGGTATTGGGAGACGTTCATGAACTGGGTGTTGCTGCTGCGGTCGGAGGCCGATATGTGGAACATCATCAATGCCAGCGTCGATCGAAACACCGTCGAGGCGCAGGTGTTCTTTGGCGAGAACCGCAACGTCCTGTACGGCGTCATCGAAAAGCGCGGATAGCGACCGCCTTGGGCTGCAAGCTTGTCGGCGGTTGGCGGCAGCCAGTCCGATTGCGTTTAATCTTCGAACGCTGCCCTTAACGTCTCGAATGGCGCCAGCGCGCCGCGCACCTCGACGACTGCGGCGGCGACGCGATGCGCGCGCAGCACCGCCGCGGTCGGGGCATCGCCGGCAATCCGGGCGGCGAGATAGGCGCCATTGAAGGAATCGCCGGCGCCGGTGGTGTCGACCGGGGCGGCGACATGCACGGCCGGAACGGGTTGCGGGGTCCCGTTTGCGGCGATCAGCGCCGGCTCCTCGCCGTTCTTGATGACGATTTCGGCGACCAGCCTTCCCAGCCGTTCCGCGGTTGCCTGCGGCGCTGCGTCGCCGAACAGCATCTGCTCGTCGGGAAAGGTCGGCAGCGCGATGTCAGAGACTGCCAGCGCATCGAGGATCGCGGTCTGTGCTTCCTCGCGCCGGCGCCACAGCCGCGGCCGATAATTGGGATCGAAGGCGACAAGCGAGCCGTCGGCGCGCGCCTTGGCCACCGCCGCCAAAAGTGTCTTGCGCGCGGCGTCGTCCAGAATTGCCAAAGTGATTCCGGAAAAGTAAACAAGCGTCTGATTTTCAAGGCTTTTCGCCAAAGCGGCCGCGTCGGAGGCAAGCTGCCTCGCGGCGGCGTCGCCGCGCCAGTAGGTGAAGGAGCGTTCGGCGCCGGTCAGCGTGATTGCATAGAGGCCGGGCCGTGCGCCTGGTATAATCGGGCTGGCGCCGATGCCGATGCCGTTTTGCGCGAAGAAATCGATCTGGTCGCGGGAGAACGGGTCGTCGCCGAAGGCCGACACATAGGTTGCCGGCCGGTCGCCGCTCAGCGCATGCAACGCCCACAGCGTATTAAACGTGTCGCCGGCAAAGCCCATGCGCCAGTTCGGCCCGGCCTGGCCTGAAAGCTCGAGCATGCATTCACCGATCGAGGCGACGCCGTTTCCTGCCATGTATCTCTCTCCCGGTGCATGTCGCCCACAGCTTGCGCAGCGGTTTTGGGATAACGACATGCACAAACCAAGATCCGGTGCTGTAGCTTTTTGCGGGCGCCAGCGCCATGCTTGGCGGCAGCGGATTTTGCGCCGGCGGCGTTTTCTCAGCTGCGCGGCGGGACGCGATCCGCTCAGTGAGACGTTATTTCTGGAAGAGGAACCGGTTTGGCATCGTTATGGCGCTACGTTCTGGCAGGTCTTGGTCTGGCTGCCTTGCTGGCCGGCATTCTCGCCGCCGTCTTTGTGACCGCGCCGCAAGCGCCTCGGCTCGCCGGCTCCGAGATTGCCCGTTCGAAAGAGACGGCGAACGGCCTGTTTTTAGCCAGTTTCGAGCCGGAGCGGGGCGTTGTCCGTCAGGGCGAGCTGCAATCCTGGCTGCTGACCCTGAAGACAAATGCGGGCACCCCGGTGGAGGGCGCTGCGATCTCGATATCCGGCGGCATGCCGCAGCACAGGCACGGTCTGCCGACCAGCCCGCATGCGACCGATTATCTGGGCGATGGCCGCTATCGCATCGGCGGGGTGAAATTCACAATGAGCGGATTGTGGCAACTGCATTTCGCCATTTCGGCGGCGGCCGGATCCGACACGGTGGTCTTCAATGTGTTGCTCTGAGCGCTGGAGCAAGATGAACCGCTTTCCGCGACTTTTCGCGCTGCTGGCGATGGCTGTGCTTGCCGGGTGCGGCAAGCCTGAGTTTTCCGATGCCGAAAAGAAGACCATCGCCTCGCTGGCGCTGTCAGCCCTGCCGCCGCTGAAAACCGACACCACCAACCGCTTCGCCGACGTGCCGGCTGCCGCCGCGCTCGGCGCGACGCTGTTCTTCGACGCCGGGATGAGCGGCGACGGCAAGGTTTCCTGTGCGACCTGCCACAAGATCGACCGACAGTTCCAGGACGATCTGCCGCGAGCGGTCGGTGTCGGCCGCACCAACCGGCGCACCATGCCGCTGGCCGGCGTTGCGCATGACGCATGGTTCTTCTGGGACGGGCGGCGCGACAGTCTCTGGGCGCAGGCGCTGGCGCCGCTGGAAAATCCGCTGGAGCAGGCCGGCAACCGCGCCGCCTACGCGCATTACATCAAGGCGCGATTCGGCGAGCGCTACGAGCGCATCTTCGGGCCGCTGCCAGATCTTTCAAATGTGCCGGCCAATGCCAGTCCGCTCGGCGGCGATGCCGAGAAGGCTGCCTGGAATGCCATGTCCGGTGCGCAAGCCGAGGACGTCAACCGCGTCTTCGCCAATATCGGCAAGGCGATCGCCGCCTTCGAGCGATCGATTGCGCCACCGCAGACGCGCTTCGACCGGTTCGCTGCCGCTTTGGATACCGGTATACAGGCGCCGCAAGGCGACGATGCCTTGTCGCCCGAAGAAATCCTCGGGCTAAAGCTGTTCATCGGCAAGGCCAATTGCGTGACCTGCCATAACGGGCCGCGTTTTACGGACGGCGGTTTTCACAATACCGGCGTGCCGTCGGTGGCGAACCTGCCGCCGGATCGCGGCCGCATAGATGCGGTACGCCAAGTCGAGGCCGATCCGTTCAACTGTTTCGGCGCGTTTCGCGATGGTGGCGCCAGCGCCTGCGGCGAGCTGCGCTTCATGGTCAAGGCCGGGCCGGAACTCGTCCGCGCCTACAAGACGCCGTCGCTGCGCGGCGCCGCCACCCGTGCGCCCTACATGCATGCCGGGCAGTTTTCCTCGCTCGAGGAGGTTGTGGCGCATTATTCGAAGGCGCCTGCCAGTGTCGAGGGCGTATCCGAGATCCACCCGCTGCAGCTTTCGGACGGCGAGCGCGCGGCGCTGGTGGCGTTCTTGAAGACGCTGGCGGAGTGAGGGACCAGCTGCTCGGTAGCGATCCTTCGCGCCCCCCTCTGTCCTGCCGGACATCTCCCCCACGAGTGGGGAGATTGGCTGCCCCTCGGCTTTCGCCAATTTTCAACATTCAAGAAAAGGGGCACTGTCGCCGAAGCCGCCGATCTCCCCCAAGTGGGGAGATGTCCGGCAGGACAGAGGGGGCGCTGTCCCGCCGACGTCAATGCATCAGCGCTTTACTACCGGTCCTTGACCGTCTCCATCGCCACGAAGGTCGAGGTCTGGGCGACGTGGGGCAGGGCGGAGATGCGCTCGCCGAGCACGCGGCGGTAGGCGGCGATGTCGGTGGTGCGGACTTTCAGCAGATAATCGAAGCTCGACGCCATCATGTGGCATTGCTCGATCTCCGGCACCGCCTGCACGGCGCGGTTGAAGGCGTCGAGCGCGGCCGAGCGGGTGTCCGACAGTTTCACCTGGACGAAGGCGACATGGCCTTCGCCCATTCGCTCACGGTCGACGATCGCCTGGTAGCCTCGGATGATGCCGTCCTTTTCCAGCCGCTTGACCCGCGCCTGCACCGGCGTCTTCGACAGGCCGACCTTTGCCGCGAGTTCCGACATCGAAAGCCGGCCGTCGCTGCCCAGCGCCGAAAGGATGTTCCTGTCGATGCGGTCCAATTGGTCTTCTGTCATCAAATATCTGGTCAAATTGGAGGAAATCCGCCCGAATGATAGATCAATCGACCTCTCCTGTCGATTTCTTTGGACCGATCGAAACCACGCTTTGTGCTAGCTTGCGTCATTCGGTCCGGTGACCGCCGGACCGCTCACTGATGCTCGCTCCACAGGACCGTCATGCCAGCGCTCGAAGCCATCCGCCAGCAGATCCGTGCCAATTACTTGCCTGACGAAGACGAGGCCGTGAAGCGGTTGGCCGAGGCGACGGGCCTTTCGACGAAAGAGCGCAAGGCAATCTCTGCCCGCGCCGCCGATCTGGTGCGGGCGGTGCGCGGCTCGTCCGATCCGCGGCTGATGGAAGTCTTTTTGTCCGCTTACGGCCTGTCCACCAAGGAGGGCGTCGCGCTGATGTGCCTGGCCGAAGCGCTGCTGCGGGTGCCGGACACCGAGACGATGGACGACCTCATCGCCGACAAGATCGCGCCGCACGACTGGTCGGCGCATTCGGGCGGCTCGAGCTCGATCTTCGTCAATGCGTCGACCTGGGCGCTGATGCTGACCGGCCGGGTGCTCGATGAAGGCGAGGACGGCATCGAAGGCACACTGCGCGCCATGGTGCGCCGGCTGGGCGAGCCGGTCATCCGCAGGGCGGTCGCCGCCGCCATGCGCGAAATGGGCGAGCAGTTCGTGCTCGGCCGCACGATTGCCGAGGCCGTCAAGCGCGGCCGGCCGATGACCCAGAAAGGCTATCTCTATTCCTTCGACATGCTGGGCGAAGCGGCTCGCACCGAGGCCGACGCACTGCGCTATCTCAAGGCCTATGCCGACGCCATCTCGTCGCTCGATGCCGGCGCCAACGGCCCCGACATCCGCCAGAATCACGGCATCTCGGTCAAGCTGTCGGCGCTGCATCCGCGCTACGAGGCGACGCAGAAGGAAAAGATGCTGCCTGTGATGGCCGAGCGGCTTTTGTCGCTGGCGCTGGCGGCGCGCCATTCGCGCATGGGCCTCAACATCGACGCCGAGGAGGCCGACCGCCTCGAGCTGTCGCTCGAAATCATCGAGCGGGTGCTGGCCGAGCCGGAGCTTGCCGGCTGGAACGGCTTTGGCGTCGTCGTCCAGGCCTACGGTCCACGCGCCGCCTTCGTCATCGACTGGCTCTATGCGCTGGCGAAGAAGCACGACCGCACCATCATGGTGCGGCTGGTCAAGGGCGCTTATTGGGACACCGAGATCAAGCGGGCGCAGGCGCTCGGGCTCGACGGCTATCCGGTGTTCACCCGCAAGGCCAACACCGATGTGTCCTATCTGGCCTGCGCGAAAAAGCTGCTGTCGATGACCGACCGCATCTATCCGCAATTCGCCACCCACAACGCCCACACCGTCGCCGCCGTCCTGTCGATGGCCGGCGATCGCGACTCCTTCGAGTTCCAGCGCCTGCACGGCATGGGCGAGGCGTTGCACGAGACGGTGCGGCGGGCCGAGGGCACGCGCTGCCGCATCTATGCGCCGGTCGGCGCGCATTCCGACCTGCTTGCCTATCTGGTCCGCCGGCTGCTCGAAAACGGCGCCAACTCCTCCTTCGTCCACCAACTCACCGACGAGGAGGTCGAGCCGGAGGATATTGCCCGCGACCCGCTCGAAACCGTCGAGAAACAGAGGCCGGCCGCCAATCCGGCGATTCCCAGCCCGTCGGCGATCTTCGGTGCTGCCCGCCGCAATTCGAAGGGGTTCGACATCACCGATCCGGTGACGCTGGCCGCGATCGACAAGGCCAGGGCTGAATTCGCCGGGCCGGACCGCTGGCACGCCAGGCCGATCACCCGTGCCGCCGGCTACGGCAATCAGCGTCCGGTGGTCAATCCGGCAAAGCCCGAGGAAGTGGTCGGCACGGTCAGCGAGGCTACCGCCAAACAAGTTGCGACCGCCATGCGCATCGCCATGGAGGCGCAACCGGCCTGGGCGAAGCGCGCCGTCGCCGAGCGCGCCGCCATCCTCAACCGCGCGGCCGACCTCTATGAGGCCAACGCCATCGAATTCTTCGCGCTCGCCACACGCGAGGCCGGCAAATCCCTGGCCGACGGCGTCGCTGAGGTGCGCGAGGCGGTCGATTTCCTGCGCTATTACGCGACCGAGGCGGCCAATGCCGAAACGGGAACCGACGCGCGCGGCGTGATCGCGTGCATCTCGCCATGGAATTTTCCGCTCGCCATCTTCACCGGCCAGATTGCGGCAGCACTCGTCACCGGCAATTCGGTCATCGCCAAGCCGGCCGAGCAAACGCCGCTGATTGCCTTCCGCGCGGTCGAATTGCTGCGCGAGGCCGGCGTGCCGGAAGATGTCATCCAGCTTCTGCCTGGCGACGGCCCCTCGGTCGGCGGCCCGCTGACCGCCGACCCGCGCATCGCCGGCGTCTGCTTCACCGGCTCGACCGAGGTCGCCAAGCTGATCGAAAAGCAACTGGCCGAGACCGCCGCGCCCGACGCCATGCTGATCGCCGAGACCGGCGGGTTGAATGCGATGATCGTCGATTCCACTGCGCTGCCCGAGCAGGCGGTGCGCGACATCCTGGCCTCGGCTTTCCAGAGCGCCGGCCAGCGCTGCTCGGCGCTGCGCGTGCTCTACGTGCAGAAGGACGTCGAGAAGAAGATGCTGGACATGCTGAAAGGCGCGATGGAAGCGCTCAGCCTCGGCGATCCCTGGCGGATCTCGACCGATGTCGGGCCAGTCATCGACGAGGAGGCACAAAAATCGATCCGCGACTATTGCACTGAGATGGGCCTGCAAGGCCGGCTGATCGCCAAGCTCGAAGCGCCGAAGGATGGCCGCTTCGTGGCGCCGCATGTCTTTCGGGTCAAGGGCATCGAGGACATCGAGCGCGAGGTGTTCGGGCCGGTGCTGCATGTCGCCAGCTTCGACGCCGACGATATCGACGGGGTCATCGCCGCGATCAACCGCAAGGGTTATGGCCTGACCTTCGGCCTGCACACCCGCATCGAAGGCCGCGCCCAGCATTTCGTCGACGGCATCCATGCCGGCAACATCTATGTCAACCGCAACCAGATCGGCGCCGTGGTCGGCTCGCAGCCGTTCGGCGGCGAAGGACTTTCCGGCACCGGACCGAAGGCCGGCGGGCCGCACTATCTCAGGCGGTTCCGCAAGGGGCCGCAGGCGGGCACGCCTGTTCTTGACGGCCGCAAGGTGACGGCGACCGAACTTGCCGACAATCTGCCGGACCCGACGCTTGGCGGCTGGTCGACGCGGGCGGACCGGGTGGCGGTGCTGAGGAAGCATTTGCGCGGCAAGGGTGCCGTGGCCATCGGTGCTGCCGCAAGCATCGATTTCGGCCAGGTCGATTTGCCCGGGCCGACCGGCGAGGCCAACACGCTGTCGCTGTCGCCGCGCGGCCGCGTGCTGTGCCTGGGACCGGACGCCGACACGCTGCTTGCCCAGACCATCCAGGCGCTCGCCGCCGGCAATGCGGTGCTGGCCGTCGCGCCGGGTGCGCCGGCAGCACTGTCATCACTGACCGGCAAAGGCCTGCCGCTGGCGGCCATTGACGGCCGGCCCGACCCGGTCGAGGCACGCGCGCTGCGTGTCGACGTCGTTGCCTTTTCCGGCACGCCCGAGGCCGCTCGCATCGTGCGGAAGGTGATCGCCGACCGCGCCGGCGCGATCGTGCCGCTGGTCAGCGAAGTGCTCAATCCGGCCGCCTACGCGCATGAGCGCGCCGTCTGCGTCGACACCACGGCTGCCGGCGGCAATGCCAGCCTGCTGGCCGCGGCGTAGGATTCCGCTATACTTTTCGTTGCTCTTAGGCATCGTGGCAATCACCTCAGGTCGGCGCCGCCCCTCACCCTTACCCTCTCCCCGTGAAGGACGGGGAGAGGGGGGCGCCAGCGTCGCGTCCAAGCCCCTTCTCCCCGTTATTCACGGGGAGAAGGTCCCGGCAGGGGGTTGAGGGGCGGCGCCGAGATCGGCGATTGGCTTGACGCGATTGACGGCGCGGAAGCTTCACGTTCTTCGGGCACGCAGCCGAATTTCATCAGCGCACCGGGTCGGCTGCGGGCGAGGCCATGTCACGCGCCCTCGACGACCGAAAAGCCCTCGAACTGCGGATGGCCGAGATAGTGCACCTTGGTGGAGCCGGCGTTGCGGTGCGCGGCGCGGAAGTTCTCGGATTTGGTCCAGGCGACGAAATCCTCATGGCTCGCCCACACCGTGTGCGAAGCGAACAGCGTGTAGCCTTCGGCCTCGTTGACCGGACCACGCAGCAGATGAAATTCCTTGAAACCTTTCATTTCGGACAGGCTGGAATCACGGTTCTTCCAGATGTCCTCGAAAGCGGCTTCCGAGCCATTCTGGACCTTGAAGCGATTCATGGCGATGTACATTGGCCGTCCTTTCGTGACTGCAGTTTATGATTTGTGTTGGAATGCCTGAAACGATGAGGCGAAGGCTGTTAAAATGGACCGATCCGCGCTTTAAACACCCAACTTGACTTGCCGGTTTCGCTTGGAATGGGAGGGAACGGCGCTTGCTTGCGCACCAGTGTTAAAGCGAATTGGTCAAGCTCCGCAGAACCTGAGCTTTCGGCAAGCTGTATATCGCTGATGCTGCCGTCGGCCATGACAACGAAAACGACCCTGGCATTGTTGCGAGCGCTCGCCTGTATCGCTTTCGAAACATGACGGTTGGCGCGGGCAAGCTTCTTCTGGACTTCACCGCTGTAGCCGGATTCGATCGCGTTGCCTGCCGCTGCCTGCTCCTTGCCCTTGCTGGCAGCCACCGCGTCGCGTTCCTCGCCATCCGCGGCGCCGCGGACCTCCTTGGTTTCGCCGGCTCCGACAGGACCTGGTGTAGCGCTCGGCCTTGGTGTCGGGATCGGCGGCTGTCCGACATCGGCAGGAGGCGCCTCGGTGCTTTGCGCCGGAGCAGCCGGCTCTGCCGGCGTTTCGATCTTCGGAGCCACGCTCTGCTCGTCCAGGCTTGGGGTGTCGGCCATCATGTCTGGCGGGGCCGTGGATTGCTCGACAATCTGCGGCAAGGGCGCGGGGGGTTGCGCGGCCATTTCCCTGATCGGCCGGTCCCCGGTGGGCCGGTCGGCAGGCGGCTCTGGCTTGATCTGGGGCTTGACCTCAGGCTTGGCCGGCCGCGGGTCGGGCACCAGGGTGACGTTCATCGCGCCCGGCACCTTACCATTCAAGGCGCTGCCGACCACGTTGGGGCCGGTTTGATCGGCGCCTTCCATCTCGATTGCGTCCCCGGCATCAAACGTGCCGGCAGGTGCGAAGAGAAAAGCGGCCGTCACCGCGGCATGAAACAGGCAGGAGGCGACGATCGCCGCCGTCCATTTGCGGCTCATGGCTGACGGTCGGGCCGGCGCAAGCGGTCCGGTCGGCGCAATCGCCAGTTCGCCATCGGCGTCGGGGAGGGGACTGATGTTCTGCATGGCTCGCGGCGAGACCTGCCGCAACCGGCGCGGACTTGTCAAATCAACATCATTTGCCCCCAGCGGCAACAGGTCGGCCAGCGCGGGCTGCCTTCTCAGACCCCGAAGGCGATGCCGGTCTTGGTCTCGGTCTTCAGTCCACGCATGCAAGCGTCCGGCTGGATGCCGGTGCCGGCGCATTCAGTCGAGCTGTTGATCAGCACGCGGCTGACCTTGGCGCAGTCGGCGCCGGCAAGATCGAAACGCGTCACCTTGGTCTTGCCCGCCGGCAGGTCCTTGAAGTCGAGCACCGTCAGCCGGTCGACGACGCCGGCCTCGTTGAACAGCGCGATCTCGAACGCCGCTTTCGAGAGGTCGGCGCCGAGCGTGTTGTTGACCACGAACGTCAGACGGCAGCCTTTTTCGGAGGCCTGCGCGCCATTGAGCTCAAGCGTGAGAGCAGGGGCCGGCGCAGACTGTTGCGCCCACGCCGGACCCATCGCAAGCGGCATGGCCAGCACCGAGGTCAGCAGGCGAAGCGGTGCCGTCAAGCTTGTCATTGTCGTCAGCCTCCAAATCGCATTGTCGCCGCCAGCTTCAGCGTGACGCCGGGCTCGTAGGCCGCGAAGACAGGCTCCGGAGGCTGGCCAGACGTGGTGATGTTGAGCGGGTTGGCATATTTGACATCGAACAGGTTGTCGGCACGGAAATCAATCTTGAAATTGTCGCTCGCCTGGTAACTGGCAAAGACATTGACCAGCGTATAATCGTCGGCGATCGGATTGCCTTTCGGTTTGCCGTTGTACTGCACTTCGCCACCAACGGTGAGCTTGTCCTCCAGGAATCGCAACCCAAGCTGTGCCGTGACCTGTGAAGACGGGATGGTAAGCAGCTCAGCCCGCTCGCCATCGTAGGAAATCGTGTGACCATCGATGATCGAAGCTGAGAGCCCGGCATAGCCCCATCCGGCATCATAGACACCTTCCATCTCGAAGCCGTCGATCTTGGCCTTAGCGAAATTCTGGTATTGGACGCAGATCGGGATGCCGGGGCCGAACGGGCAGCCGCTGGTCGGGTCGAATGCCGATAGCGTTACATCTGCTATGTAGTCTTCGACGTCGTTGTTGAAGTAGGCGGCCTTGAAACGAAACGCGTCGCCGGTTTCGAGGATGTCGCCCTGCTTGTAGTTGACACCGAATTCGACGGTCTTCCCGGTTTCAGGCTTCAGATCGGGATTGGGGAGGAAGGGAAAGCTGACGCCTGCCGGATGGTTGCCGCTGATGAGGGTTTCCGACAGCGACGGAGAGCGATATCCCTCGGCATAGGTGCCGTAGAATTGCAGTCCCGCAAGGCTGGCGGTTTCGAACGGCGAGACGCCGACGGTGATGCGCGGCGACAGCCGGTCGCCGGAGGTTTCGCCGACATCGCTTTCGAGCTTGTAGCTGTCGTAACGCAGGCCGGTGATGATTTCGAGCCAGTCCCAGCTGAGCTTGTCCTGGATATAGGCGCCGGAAACGTTTCTCTTGCCCGAAGGGGTATAGAAACTGGCGCCGCCTGCGGCGCCGCCGGTCTCGACATCGTCGCCAACCCAGTCGCCGCCATAGGTCAGTTCGTGCGCAATGCCGGCGGTCTCGAACCGCGAGGTGTTCCAGATGTCGATGCCCGAAGTGCCGACATCGAAGGTCGACATCGAGCTCGCCGGCAGGACGATGGGAAGACCGGTGACTGGATCAAACCGGTTTTGCGGAACCAGGCTCGTCATTTCCATGTTGGTCTTGTTGTAGGACGCGTTGACGTGGAGATCGAGCCAGCTCTTGTCCTCATCGGTGATGTTGTAGCGCGCCGTGAAGGTATTCGCCTCCAGGTCGACGTCGTTCACCGGCGTGCCGCCGCTGACCTCGTTCCAGTCGTCGCTCGTGCCATTCCAGCCCAGCTTTAGTTCGCTGTTTTCGCTGGGGCGGATGGTTGTCTTCAGCAGGCCGCTCAAAACGTCGAAGCCGGTGCTGTCGACCGTATCGCCGCCGCCATCCTTGTAGTCGTCGTAGTCGCGATAGACGATGTTGCCGAGGACATCCCAATTTTCGTTGAAACGGTAGGCGCCGGCAGCGCTGGTCGTCCAGCCTTCGCCGTTGCTCTCATAGCGTCCGGTCGCAGACGCCGCCCATGTCTCACCGTCGCGAAGATAGTCGTCCGCGTCCTTGGTTTCGAACAGGACAACGCCGCCAATGGCGCCCGAGCCGTAGGTGTTGGCGACCGGGCCGCGAATGACGTCGACGGACTTGATGAGTTCCGGGTCGATATAGAAGGTCGATTGCGGGCCGTGGTCGGAGCGCTGGAAATTCTGCCGCGCACTGTCGACGATCACCGCGACGCGACCGAAATCCTGCAAGCCACGGATGTTGATGCTGGAGGAGACGCGCCTCGCGTCGGCCTGGACCGCTACACCCGGCACGCCCAACAGCATGTCGTTAGGCGTCGTCGCCATGCGGCGTCGCAATTGCTCCTGATCGATATGGCTGACCGAAGCCAGGGAATCGATCGCCGTCTCGCCGGTGCGGCTGACGACCAGGATCTGGTCGAGCAGCGTTGCGCCTGCCGCGGCCGGCTGTTCCGGCGTCTGCGCCTGTTCGGCCTGTTGATCTGTTGCAGGTTGGGCGGCCTGTTGGGCGTTGGCCGACTGAGCATGGGCCGACGGGGTGAACAGAGCGATCGCTGCAGCGCCCGCCAGCAATGCTGCCATGTCCGTTGCCATCGATCAATGCACCGGATCTGGACTGCTATTCGCCAGACCCAGCCGTCCCCAATTCCCCAACGCCATGCCCCAACTCCAAAAATCCTGGTTCGATGCTGGCCGGCTTGACGCGCCGGCATTTTTTCGTCGTGTCCGGCTTCTTAAATCTTGACTCATCTAGTCCGGTATTGCACTGACTAGTAAACATGAGTATTCAAGTCAAGAAATCAATCGGCATTTCACGCAAGCGCCGCGCCAGCCGACCAGGCCGGCCCGGCCCGGCCCAGGAAAGGGATCGAACCAGATGAACACGCACAATCCCAAAGACTTTCGGCCCAAAGACTTTCGGCCCAATGACTTTCGGCCCAGTGACTTTCGCGATCGCGTTCGCCGTTCCGACGACAATTCGGCTCGTTTCGATCGGGTTCCGTTGACGGTGAGGACCCTGTCCAGCAACGCGCTGTTCCAAGGCGAGCACGAGATCGGCATCGAGCATCACGGAGCGCTTTACCGGCTAAAAATCACCCGCCAGGGCAAGCTCATCCTCAACAAGTAGGTAATAAAAATATGGACCAGCGCGTAAGGCCCGCGCCGCACGAGATCCGGCGGGCGCGGGCAGACAATCCGAAGACGCGCGAGCGCGATCTCGCCGCCCAGCTTGGCATTTCGGAGGCCGAGTTGGTCGCCGCGCATTGCGGCGACGGCGTCCTCCGCGTCGAGCCGCGCGTCAATGATCTTTTGACCGGCCTCGAGGCCGTCGGCGAGGTCATGGCGCTGACGCGCAATGAAAGCGCCGTGCACGAGAAGACCGGCGTCTACGACAAGGTCGTGACCGGCAACCACAATGCCATGGTGCTCGGCGAGAACATCGACCTGCGCATCTTCCCGAAAGCCTGGGCGCACGGCTTTGCCGTCGAAAAGCGCGACGGCGGCGATATCAGGCGCAGCCTGCAGTTCTTCGATGCGGCAGGCGAGGCGGTGCACAAGGTGCACCTGCGGCCGGCGTCGAACCTCTATGCCTATCAGAAGCTGGTGGCCGAACTCGAATCGACGAACCAGGAGTCGAGCGTCGCGATTTCAGAGGAGGGGTCGATTTCAGAAGGCGGGCCTGAAAGCGAGGCCGAGGCTTCCGCCGCTTCCGCTGACGTCGACGATCTGCGCGACCGCTGGAGCCGTCTGACCGACGTGCATCAGTTCTTCGGCATGCTGAAGACGCTGAAGCTCGACCGCCGCCAGGCGCTGCGCACGGTTGGCCAGGATTACGCCTGGCTGCTCGACCACGATGCCGTCAGCGCCATGTTCCATCATGCCGCCGAGGGCGAGATGCCGATCATGTGCTTTGTCGGCAATCGCGGCTGCATCCAGATCCATTCGGGCCCGATCAAGTCGATCAAGCCGATGGGGCCGTGGATCAACGTGCTGGACGAGACCTTCCACCTGCATCTGCGGACCGACCACATCCAAGAGGTCTGGGCCGTGCGCAAGCCGACCAAGGATGGCCATGTCACGTCTCTCGAAGCCTATGGCGCCGACGGCAAGATGATCATCCAGGTCTTCGGCAAGCGCCGCGAAGGCGAAAGCGAGCGCGAGGACTGGCGGTTTCTGGCAGAGAACCTGCCGCGCATTCCAAGCCCGACCGCAGCCTGAGGACAACGACAATGGCTGCTGTGCTTGAACGGGCGCGTGTTTTTAGAATGGCGCTTGGGGCCACGATGTGCCTTTGCGTGGCCTTTGCGCTGCCGGCCCGCGCCGCCGAAGGCACGGAGGTTTTTGCGGACCCGTCGAAGATAGCGGCCATTGGCGGATCGATCGCCGAGATCGTCTTTGCGCTCGGCGAGCAGGACCGGCTGGTCGCTCGCGATTCGACCAGCCGTTATCCCGAAGCGGCGCTCAAGCTGCCTGACGTCGGCTACATGCGCCAGCTGTCGCCGGAAGGCGTGCTGTCGGTCAATCCGTCGGGCATCCTGGCGCTGCACGGCAGCGGGCCGAAGGAAACCGTCGACGTGCTGAAGAAGACGAGCATCCCGTTCATCGAAGTGCCCGAGCGCTACGACCACGAAGGCATTCTCGAAAAGATCCGAATCGTCGGCAAGGCGCTTGGCGCCGACGCCAAGGCCGATGCGCTGGCAGCCGAGATCGATGTCAAGCTGAAGGCCGCCGAAAAGCAGACCGCCTCGATCAAGGACCGCAAGCGCGTCCTGTTCGTGCTGTCGATGCGGGGCGGCAAGATCCTCGCTTCCGGCAGCAACACCGCGGCCGACGGCATCATCAGACTTTCTGGCGGCGTCAACGCGATCGACGGCTATTCCGGCTACAAGCAACTGTCCGACGAGGCTGTCATCACCGCCAGGCCCGACGTGATCCTGATGATGAACAATGCCGGTCCCGGCGTATCGGACAACGAATTGTTCGCGAACCCGTCCATCCGGTCGACACCGGCGGGTGCGGCGCGCAAGGTGGTCCGCATGGATGGCGGTTATCTGCTCGGCTTCGGGCCGCGCACCGCCGACGTCATCCGCGACCTTGCCGCCTCGCTCTACGGCGGGCAGGCCGCGGACTGAGCGGGCGCCCGATGGTGGATCGATCGATCGCTGGTGCGGGCACTATGGCGACAGCATCCGACGGCGACCGCTCGGGGCGCGCGCGCATCGTCATCCTGGCTTTGTGCCTGGGACTTGCCGTTGCCGTCCTGTTTTCGCTGACATCAGGCGCATCGGATGCCTCGGCCGTCAGCGTCGTCGGCGACTGGCTGTTGGGTGCAGCACCCGGCAATGAGGCGCTGAGCGCGCGCGACCGCCTGATCGTCTACGACATCCGCCTGCCGCGCGTCACGCTCGGTGTGCTGATCGGCGCAGCACTGGCCGTCTCCGGCGCGGTGATGCAGGGGCTGTTCCGCAACCCGCTGGCAGACCCCGGTCTCATCGGTGTTTCGGCCGGAGCGAGCCTCGGCGCGGTGTCCGTCATCGTGCTTGGCGCCACAGTGCTGGCGCCGATAACTTCGATGCTGGGCACACTCGCTCTGCCGCTGGCGGCGTTCTGCGGCGGGCTGGTGACGACATTGGTGCTTTATCAGGTGGCCACCCGGCGCGGCCAAACCTCGGTCGCCACCATGCTGCTCGCCGGCATCGCGCTGGCGGCCCTTGCCATGGCGCTGACTGGTATCCTGATCTTCATGGCCGACGACCGGCAGTTGCGCGACCTGACTTTTTGGCAGCTCGGCTCGCTCGCCGGCGCGACCTGGCAAAAAATCGGCTCCGTTGGGCCGGTGATCGTGCTGGCGTTGGCGGCGATGCCGTTCCTGGCGCGCGGCCTCAACGCGCTGGCGCTGGGCGAAGCCACCGCCGGCCATCTCGGCATTCCGGTGCAGCGGCTGAAATACACGGCCATCATCGGCGTCTCGGCGGCGGTCGGGGCGTCTGTCGCCGTCAGCGGTGGCATCGGCTTTGTCGGCATCGTCGTGCCGCATCTGCTGCGTTTGGCTATCGGCCCGGACAATCGTTATCTGCTGCCGGCCTCGGCCCTGCTTGGCGCTTGCCTGCTGCTGCTGGCCGACGCCGTCGCCCGCACCATCGTGGCGCCGGCGGAGCTGCCTATCGGCATCGTCACCGCGATCGCCGGCGCCCCGTTTTTCCTCTGGATCCTGCTGCGCAAGCGTGGGGTTATTGACCTATGAGAGGCGACCTGTGAGAGGGGTTTGCATGATCGAGGCGCGGGATGTCTCGGTAGCGATCGGCGGCAAGGGCATCGTCGCCAATGTCGATTTCGACATGCGGCCCGGTGAGATCGCGGCCATCGTTGGTCCCAACGGTTCGGGCAAGACGACCTTCCTGAGGGCGCTGTCCGGCGATCTTGCCTATTCGGGAGAGGTCACCATCAACGGTCGCGACCTGTCGGTGATGAAGCCGGTCGAGGCCGCCATGCTGCGCGCCGTGCTGCCGCAGGCGACGACGCTGTCGTTTCCGTTCACGGTGCGCGAGATCGTCAGGCTTGGCCTGCTCGGCGGGCGCTCGGGCGCGCTGCCCGGCGAGGACGCGCGCCTGCCCGAACGGGCGCTGGCGCGCGTCGATCTCGACGGCTTTGCCGGCCGTTTCTACCAGGAGCTTTCGGGCGGCGAGCAGCAGCGCGTGCAGTTGGCCCGTGTGCTTTGCCAGGTCTGGGCGCCGGTCCTCGACGGCAAACCGCGCTATCTCTTCCTCGACGAGCCGGTTTCCAGCCTCGACATCAAGCACCAATTGATCATCATGAACATCGCCCGAGATTTCGCCAGGCGGGGCGGCGGCGTTGTCGCGATCCTGCATGACCTCAACTTGACGGCGATGTATGTCGACAGGATCTTTGTCATGCACCGCGGCAGGCTTGCCGCCACCGGCTCACCGCAGGACGTGCTGAGTGACGATCTGATCGAAAAAGTGTTCGATTGCCGGCTGCGGGTCGGCGTGCTGCCGGCCGGAGACATGCCGTTCGTGCTGCCGCAGTCAGCGGCGTAAGTTCCAGCTGGCAAGGTCGGCGCCGCCCCTTCTTCCTTCTCCCCTTGTGGGAGAAGGTGGATTGGCGCGCAGCGCCAAGACGGTTGAGTGGTGTTGGACGGAACGCTGTTGATGCCAAGCTGGAACACCCCTCATCCGACCTCGCTTCGCGAGGCCACCTTCTCCCACAAGGGGAGAAGGGAGAGTTGCAAGCGCTGTTCGGGTATGGCTCGACCCGGATCAGGCGGCCGGCGCCCTTTGCACCAGCATGTCGATGCCGAGCAGGTGGCGCACGTTCGGGCGCGCTGCCACCATGTCGGCGATCGTATAGCGCTCGAGCACGGCGAAGAAGGCGTTGAGCGCCTCGCGCAGCGACGAATTCAGTGCGCAACTGTCGACCAGCGGACATTCGGCGGCGTCGTTCTCGAAGCATTCGGCCATGGCGAAGCTCTCTTCGGTCACGCGCACGACGTCGAATAGGGTGATCGATTCGGCCGGGCGGCCGAGCCTGACGCCGCCGTTCCTGCCGCGCACCGTCTCGACCAGACCATGCTCGACCAAAGGCTGCAGGATCTTGAAAAGAAAGAGCTCGGACACCGAGTAGGCGGCAGCGATCTCCGGGATGCGGCTCAGCCGGTCGGTATTCGCGGCGCAATACATCAGAATGCGCATGGCGTAGTTGGTCTGGCGTGTCAGCCGCATTGTGTCCTCACGAAGCAGTAGCTCAACCCTAATATGGCCTATACCTTGGAATAATTCCAGACAAGCACCGCATAATAGTTGAATATTTTTATCAGCTTTGTGTGGGCGGTCGTGCAAACCACGACCCTGATAATGGCGCGCATTCGGGTGGGCGGATTACTAAGTTAACTCCGCGACATAGACCAGGAGCAGTTCATCCATGTCACAATCATCACCGGCTTGGGCGTCCGCCCGCTTCGATGCCGACGCGGAGGCCAAACTTTCGGCGCTTCGGCGCACAAAATTCGTCGCCACCGCAGCGCTCGCCCTCTGCGTGCTCATCTTTGCGGTGGCCAAGTCGTTCGAGGGCCACTATCCGTGGCTGGGTTTCATCGCTGCTTTCGCCGAGGCGGCGACGATCGGCGGGCTGGCCGACTGGTATGCGGTGGTGGCGCTGTTCAGACGGCCGCTCGGCCTGCCGATCCCGCACACCGCGATCATCCCGGAGAACCAGAACCGCATCGCCGACAATCTCGGCCGCTTCATCGAGGCCAATTTCCTGGCGCCCGAGCCGGTGCGCGAAAAGCTTGCCGAGGTCGATTTTTCCGCGCTCGTCGCCGACTGGCTGGCCGACCCCAACCGCGCCGCCGATCTGTCGCATTTCGTCGGCCGGCTGGTGCCGCAGACACTGGCGGCCGTCGAGCAATCCGGCCTGCGCGGCTTCGTCAGCAGCCGCATTCTGGAGCAGATCGAAAAGGTGCCGCTGGCGCCGCTCGCCGCCGAGTTGCTGTCGGCGCTGACCGACGACCGCCGCCACCAAAGGCTGTTCGACGAATTCACCAGGGTCGTCGGCCGTTTCCTGAGCGACGAGCAGGCGCTGGCGACGATGCGCGAGAAGATCCGCGAGGAACTGCCGTCGCTGTTCAACCTGTTTCGCGCCGACGCCTATCTGCTGAAGAAGATCGTCGCCTCCGCCGGTTCGTTGCTCGACGAGGTGCGGGCCGATCCCGATCACCCGATGCGCGCCGAATTCGACCGTTTTGTCCTGAGCTTCGTCGAGCGGCTGAGGACGTCCAAGCAATATGCCAAGCGCGCCGAGAAACTGAAGCGCGATTTCCTCGCCCGGCCGGAGCTGAAGGCGCTGGCCGGCGACATGTGGGAAAGCCTCAGTGTGTTCATCGAGCAGGACGCCAAGGCGCCGAATTCGATGATTCGCGCCCATCTCGCCAGCATGTTCGTCGAGGTCGGCCGCCATCTTGCCGGCGACGCCCAGATCAGGGCCGACATGAACCAGGGGTTTATCGTTGCGCTGTCGTCGTTCGTCGAAAGCCAGAAGAGCGGCGTCTCGAAATTCATCGCCGATCAGGTCAAGCGCTGGGACCTTGCGCAACTGACCAGGCTGATCGAAATGAACATCGGCAGGGACCTGCAATACATCCGCTTCAACGGCATGGTCATCGGCGGCCTGGCCGGCGTCGTGCTCCACACTTTGGAACGGCTGTTCCTCGTCGGCTGAGGCGCGATGTGTGCGCGGCCGAATGGACCGCGAAGCTCCGCTGTTCTATTGTTTCTCTTCAGCTGCCGAATTCGCAGCAACAGAGGAAAACCACCATGGCAAAGCGACCGGAATCCGACACCTTCATCGACATGTTCGGCAGGTTCGGCCGCGACCTGAAGCTGCCGAACGTCGATGTCGAGGCGATCCTCAGCCATCATCGAAAGAACCTCGAAGCACTGGAAAAGTCGGCCAGGGCAAGTGCTGCCGGAACCTCGTCGCTGCTCTCCAGACAACGCGAGATGCTGCAGGACACGCTGCACGAGATCGCCGACATGGCACAGGACTACAGGGCGCCGGGCGATCCTCGGGAGCTGATGGCCAAGCAAACGGCGTTCGCCAGGAAATCCTTCGAAACCGCATTGAAGAATGCCGGCGAGGTGGCCGAGCTGGCCAGGAAATCCGGCACCGAATCGGTCGAGATCCTGCGCGAGCGCATCAAGGAGGCGATGGAGGAAATCCGCAGCGGCTACGACAAGAAGTAGGCTGTTTCCCAAGCCGCTGGACTTTTCTGTCGTCATCCCGGCTGGCGAAAGGCTTGGTGTTGGTCCCGCCGAGGCGCACAAAGTTCCTCTTGCTCGATAATCCTGTTGCCAGCTCTACACCGGCACTGGCGCGATCCGGCCGAGGATATCGCGGCGGAACACACTGAGCGAATTGACAGAGGCGGCCGGTTCGTGGTCCGGAGGCAGGGCAAGCGATCGGGAAAGCAGGAATGACGCAAATACGGCCGAGGCCGCCGCCGACCTACGAACAGCTCAGGACGATGACAGGGCAGGAGCTTGGCGTGTCGGACTGGACGACGGTCGACCAGAGCCGCATCGACCAGTTCGCCGAATGCACTGGCGACCGCCAATGGATCCATGTCGATCCAGAGCGGGCGAAGCGGCAGAGCCCGTTCCGCGCCACCATCGCGCATGGCTATCTGACGCTGTCGATCATCGGCGCGCTGGCGCTCGACATGGGCATCGTGCCGGAAAACACGCAAGCCGTCTTCAATTATGGTTTTGACAAGGTGCGGTTCCTGGCGCCGGTCAGGGCCGGCGCGCGCATCAGGCTGCGGATCACGCTGTTGTCCATGGAGGACAAGGGCCCCGGCCAGTATCTGATGAAGGCGGCCAACATCGTCGAGATCGAAGGTGAGAAGAAGCCGGCGCTGACCGCCGAAACGCTGGTCATGCTCTATGAGCGGCGGCGCAGGCGGGCGGGGCCGTGAGGGGCGAAGCGCCATCTTGCCTTCTCCCCTTGTGGGAGAAGGTGGATCGGCGCGCAGCGCCGAGACGGTTGAGGGGTGTTGGCCGGAGTGCTGTTGGTGCCAAGCTGGAACACCCCTCATCCGACCTCGCTTCGCGAGGCCACCTTCTCCCACAAGGGGAGAAGGGACAGTGCGGGAAAATCAACGCGACATCGCCTCTTCAAGCGTCCTGAAAATTCTCTCATCCGCCGACTGCGCGACGTTGAAGCGCAGGAAACGGCTGGCGGTTTGGGACAGGCTGAACGCATTGCCGGGCGCCAGCACGACATTGGCCGACAAGGCGCGGCGGGCTATTTCCGCTGCATCGACGCCTTCCGGCAGTCTGCACCACAAGAACATGCCGGTCGGCTGGTCGATCCACGGCATGATGCCGATCGCCTTCAGGCGGCTGCCTGTCTCAGCCATGGCGCGTGAAAGCCGCGTGCGCAGCAAATCGACGTGCTTGCGATAGCTGCCGTCCTTCAGCAGCGTCAGCACCAGTTCGGAGGCAAGCCTGCCGCTGCCGAAGGACGTGGCGATCTTGAGGTCGGTCAGCCCTTCCATCCAGTCGCGCGGAGCCGCGATGAAGCCGCAGCGCACCGACGCCGAAAGCGTCTTGGAGAAGCTGCCGATATGGACGACGCGACCAAGACCGTCGAACGCCGCCAGCCTGGGTGCCGGGGTGTGTTCGAAGTCGGCAAAGATATCGTCTTCGATGATCGTCAGATCCGATTGGTCGGCGAGCTTGAGCAATCGGTGGGCGACGACCGGCGACAGAATTGCACCCGTTGGATTGTGAAGCGCGGAATTGGTGATGTAGAGGCGCGGCCGGTGCTCGATCAGCGCCTGCGCGAACAGCTCGATATCCGGTCCCGACGGCGTATAGGGAACGCCGACCACCTTGGCCCGATGAGCGCGCAACAGGGCATGGAAGTTGAAATAGCAGGGGTCGTCCACCAGCACCGTGTCGCCCGGTTCGAGCAGGAACCGGCACAGGAGGTCGATGGCCTGGGTGCCCGATTCCGTCAGCATGATCTGGTCGGGAGACGCCTCGATGCCGTGCTCTGCCATGCGCCGGGCGAGCAGATGACGCAGCGGCGGCAGCCCGAGCGGAGTGCCGTAATCGGTCAGCGTGACATCATCGCCGCGTGCCATTGTCCGCAGGGCCCGGCGCAATCCGGCCTCCGGCATCCACGCGGCCGGCAGCCAGCCGCAACCGGGTTTGAGCACGCCGTCGCCGGCTTCCAGCGACTGGCGCGAAACCCAGAGCGGATCGACGGCACGGTCAAGCCTGGGGCCGATCTCGGCCAGCGACAAGGGAGCCAACGGTCCGGCGGCATAAAAGCCCGAACCTGGACGCGAGCGGATGATGCCTTCTGCGGCAAGACGCTCATAGGCTTCGACCACTGTGGATTTCGAAACCTGCATGGTTTTCGCGAAAGCCCGGATCGAAGGCAATCGTGTTCCCGGTGTCAGGCTGCGCGCGGCGATCCTGTGCCTGATCGTCGTCATGACGCTTTCGACAAGCGTCCCGCTGCCCTCGTTCGCCGTCGTCTGCTCGTCCATCCGTACTGCTCAATCTGCCATGACAGTTTTGTCGAACTGTACTTCATTGTCTCTGGCGGCGCCATAGGTCCGGCCCGATAGAGGGCGAGAACATCAGGAGCATGCGATGGACAAGACGGCGGGCGGCTGGATCAACGGATTCGTAGGAGTACTGATTTTCAGCGGATCGCTTCCGGCAACGCGGGTTGCGGTGATGGATTTCGATCCGACCTTTCTGACCGTCGCCCGCGCTGCCACGGCAGGCATCCTCGGCCTGGCGCTTCTGCTCGTCTTTCGCCAGAAGCGTCCGGAACGGCAGGATCTGTTGTCGCTGACCATCGTGGCGCTCGGCGTCGTGGTCGGCTTTCCGCTGCTGACCGCGCTGGCGCTCGAGCACGTCACCTCGGCCCATTCCATCATCTTCATCGGCCTGTTGCCGCTGGCGACCGCGATCTTCGGCGTCATTCGCGGCGGCGATCGCCCCAAACCGGCCTTCTGGCTGTTTTCATGCCTTGGCAGCGCCCTGGTTGCCGGATTTGCGGTGACCCAAAGTGTCTCGGCCTCGCCGCTCGGCGACATGCTGATGCTGGCGGCAATCATTGTGTGCGGACTGGGCTATGCGGAAGGCGCCAGGCTGTCGCGCAAACTTGGCGGCTGGCAGGTGATCTCATGGGCGCTGGTGTTGTCGCTGCCGGTCATGCTGGCGCTGACGCTCATCACCATGCCACCGTCGCTCGAAAACGTCGGCAAGGCCGCCTGGATCGGCCTGGCCTATGTCTCGCTGTTCAGCATGCTGATTGGTTTTGTGTTCTGGTATCGCGGGCTGGCTCAAGGCGGCATCGCCGCGGTCGGGCAGTTGCAGCTTCTGCAGCCTTTCTTCGGCCTCGGGCTAGCGGCAATGCTGCTGCACGAGCAAGTCAGCCCCGCCATGATCGCCGTCACCGCCGCCGTCGTGCTTTGCGTGGTCGGTGCGAAGAAATATGCGCGGTAGGCGGCGGCCTTTCTTCCTTCTCCCCTTGTGGTCCCCTTGTGGGAGAAGGTGGATTGGCGCGCAGCGCCAAGACGGAAGAGGGGTGCTGGCCGGAGTGCTGTTGGTGCCAAGCTGGAGCACCCCTCATCCGGCCGCTTCGCGGCCACCTTCTCCCACAAGGGGAGAAGGGGGAGCCGCACGGCTAGAACTTCGTGACCACGCCGATGCCGATGCCTTCGAAGCCGCCCATCGCCATCAAGGCCGCGGGCGCCTCATCGAGGCTGATCCGCTTGCCGACCAGCAGTTCGGGTTTCAGCTTGCCGGTGCGGATCATCTCCATCATCGCCTGGTAGCGGTAGGCCTGCATGCCGTGGCTGCCGCGGATTTCGAGCTCGAAGGCGATCACCTTGTCCATCGGGATCTGCGGCCTGGCCTGATCGCCGAGCATCAGCCCGACCTGGACATGGCGGCCGCGCCGGCGCAGGTTCACGATTGAGTTGAACGAGGTCGTCGGATGGCCGAGCGCGTCCATCGACATGTGCGCGCCGCCATTGGTGATCTGCTTGACCGCCTTGACCACGTTCGGCGTCCTGGCGGCATTGATCGTCGCCACCGCGCCGATTTTTTTGGCGAAGTCCAGCTTCTCGTCGGTCAGGTCGATGGCGATCACGTTGGCGCCCATGGCGCTGGCGATCATGATCGCCGACAGGCCGACGCCGCCGCAGCCATGCACGGCCACCCATTCGCCTGGTGTCACCCGGCCCTGGTCGACAATGGCGCGGAACGAGGTGACGAAGCGGCAGCCAAGGCTGGCGGCGGTGGCGAATTCCATCTCGTCCGGCAAGCGGACCAGATTGGTGTCGGCATGGTCGATGGCGACATATTCGGCGAACGAGCCCCAGCCGGTGAAGCCGGGCTGGGTCTGGTGCTCGCAGACCTGATGGTTGCCGGAGCTGCATTCGAAGCAGCGGCCGCAGCCGACGGCGAACGGCACGGTGACGCGCTCGCCGGTCTTCCAGCGGGTCACCTGGCTGCCGGCGGCCACCACGACGCCGGCAAGCTCGTGGCCCGGCACATGCGGCAGGCGGATGCCGTCGTCGTGGCCCATCCAGCCATGCCAGTCGCTGCGGCAGAGCCCGGTCGCCTCGACCTTGATGACAACGCCGCCCGGTGCTGGCTCCGGATCGGCAACAGTCTGGATCGTCGGCACCTCGCCGAATTTTTCGAAGACAACGGCTTTCATCGGCAATTCCTCATAATTGGATAGCGCTGCTACTCGGCATCGATCTGGTTCTCCGGCGCGGCCTTTTGGAAGGCCGGCAGCGCCATGCAGGCGGCGTGGATGCGTGTGACCGTCGGGTAGGGCGCTATGTCGACGCCGAAACGGGCGTTGCTGGTGACCTGCGCGGCCAGGCAGATGTCGGCCAGCCCCGGCGTGTCACCATGGCAGAACGTTTTTGTTTCAGGCGATGAAACAAGAATCTTTTCAAGCGGCTGGAAACCTTCGTTCACCCAGTGCCGGAACCAGTTGGCGACGTCCTCGTCGCCGGCGCCGAACAGCGTGCGCAGCGACGTCAGCACGCGCAGGTTGTTCACCGGATGGATGTCGCAGGCGATCATCTGCGCCAGCATCCTGACGCGGGCCCGGCCAGGCGCGTCCTGTGGCAAAAGAGGCGGTTCGGGCCTGGTCTCGTCGAGAAATTCGATGATCGCCAGCGATTGCGTCAGCAGCGTGCCGTCGCCCAGGATCAGCGCCGGCACCAGTCCTTGCGGATTGACCGAGAGATAGGCGGGCTCGAGATGCTCGCCGTGGCGCAGATGATGCGGCACATACTGGTAGGTCAGGCCCTTCATCTCCAGCGCGATCCGCACCCGGTAGGAGGTGGAGGAGCGGTAGTAGTTATGCAGGACGAGATCGCTCATTCCTGCACATTCGGCCGATTTGGACGACCGGGCAAGGCATGATGGTCCCGAAATTGCCATCTCCGTCCTTCGGCCAGGGATGGCGATGTACTATTTGCCAATAATCTGGCCATGGTCGCTGGGCTATTCTATCCTGCCCTGAACTGAAACGAACGCCATGACCGCAGTCAACGATCGCGCCCGGTTTCTGATCATCGACGACCACCCGCTGTTTCGCGAGGCGCTGCACAGCGCCGTGCAGATGGCCTATCCGGACGTCGACACTGTCGAGGCGCGTTCGATCACCGAGGCGTTCGAGCTTCTGGCGGACGCCAAGCCGTTCGATCTCGCGCTGCTCGACCTCAGCATGCCCGACGTGCATGGCTTCGACGGACTGCTGCAGCTTCGGACCCGCTATCCGCGCCTGCCGGTGGTCATCGTTTCGGGGCATGAGGAGCCGAAGATCATTTCCGAGGCGCTGTCCTATGGTGCTGCCGGCTTCATCCCGAAATCGGCGCGCAAGAGCGATCTAGCCGCCGCCATACGCTCGGTGATGGAAGGCGCGATCTACGTGCCCGAAACCTATGAAGGCCAGCCGCCGGACGCCGACAGCACCGATCGCGCCGAGATGGTGCAGCGCCTTGCCAAACTGACGCCGCAGCAATTGCGGGTGCTGCAGATGCTGCGCCAGGGCCTGCTCAACAAGCAGATCGCCTACGAGCTGCAGGTCGGCGAAACCACCGTCAAGGCGCATGTCTCCGAAATCCTGCGCAAGCTCAATGTCTACAGCCGCACGCAAGCCGTCATCGAGGTTTCGAAGCTCGACAGCGCCGAGCTGTTTCGCGGCCAGGCGGGGTTTTAGCCGTACCCGTTAGGGTGACTAAACCGTAACCGAGAACTTACCTTTTCCGTCCAAGGACGAGAAATCACGGTGACAGCGCACCATTTTCCTGTCGCTCGCGGTCTTCTGCCCGTGTCTTTGGGATCAAGCCAAGAGATGCGCCAGCAGGGCGCGCAGCTGCGCCGGTTTCAGCGGCTTGCGCATCAGCTCGATGCCGGCGGCGCGGGCGGCTTTGGCGACGGTCTCCGAACCGTCGGCGGTGACGATCAGCGCCGGCACGGCGCGGCTGAGATAATCGCGGACCTCGGCGATCGTGGTGGTGCCGAGGTCGCCGCCGTCGAGATGCTGGTCGGCGATGACGATGTCCGGCACCCAGTCCGTATCGCCGAGCATGTCGAGTGCAGCATCGGTCGAGGTGGCAGGGCGCACCAGGCATTGCCAGCGCTCGAGGAGGGATGTCATCGCCTGCAGCACCTCGACGTCGTTCTCGACCAGCAGCACCTTCGTGCCGAACAGACCGTAGCCGCGCGGCCGCTCCATGTCGGCGCTGCTGGCAATGGGATCGACGCTGGCGCCGATCCCGACCGGAACGTCGATGTGGAAAATCGTGCCGTGCCCGACTTTCGACGAGAACGTCACGGGATGGCCGAGTGCGGCGGCGATGCGGCGCACGATGGCCAGGCCCAGTCCCAGCCCGCCGCCGGCTAGCCCGGCATCGGTCGGGAACGTGCCGCGGTGGAACTCCTCGAACACCGCCTCGCGCTGGTCGTCGGGGATACCGCAGCCGGTATCGGCGACATCTATGCGGATCGTGTCGCCGCGATGCCTGGTGCCGACCAGCACGCCGCCGGAGCGGGTGTAGCGGAGCGCGTTGGAAAGGATATTTTGCAGGATGCGGCGCAGCAAGGTGCGGTCCGAACGCACGACGGCGTTGACCGGCCGGAATTTTAGCGTCAGGCCCTTCAATTCGGCGACCGGCAGGAAATCCGAACGCAGCGACGAAAACAGCACCTCCAGGCTGACGTCGCCGATATCGGGCTGCACGACGCCGGCATCGAGCTTGGAGATGTCGAGCAGGGTGCGGAGCAGATCCTCCATCGTCTCCAGCGACCGCTCGACCTGCCGGACCAGTTTTTTGCCTTCGTCGCTGGTCTGCACTTCGGCCAGCGCCGAGACGGAGAGATGCGCGGCGTTCAGCGGTTGCAACACGTCGTGGCTGGCGGCTGCCAGGAACCTGGTCTTGGACAGGTTCGCCAGTTCGGCGTTTTCCTTGGCCGCGCTCAAATCGATGTTGGATTGTTCCAATCTGCGCAGTGTCGAGTGCAGTTCCTCGGTGCGCGTACGCACTCGATTCTCGAGCGAAATCGCGGTCTGGAACAGCGAGAACGCGTTGCCTTGCTGGTCCATCGAGCGCTCGACGCGGCTGACAAGGGCTGCGTTGATCTTCTTCAGCTTCTCCAGGTCGTTGATGTCCCTGAGCGGCATGAAACCTCCTACTCCGCCGCCTGCCGCTCTCCGAAGGCGATGCCGGTGAACGTCTGGTTCAGATGCATCGACCGGTACTGCTCGCCATAGGTGCCGAAGCCGATGACGTTGTTGACCTTGTAGAGTTCCGACATCTCCCGAAAGACCTGGCGGTTGCGCGCATCGAGCCTGCGCAGCACGCAGTCAAAGGCGAGGATCATGTCGATGCCGCCAAGCCTTTCCTCGACATCCCTGAAGGCGGCACGCGTCGATTCAACCATGTTCTTGGGTCGGGCGATGGACAGGACGACGCCATCGTCGATGGCGCAGAAGAACGACAGCGAGCCGTCCGCATGCATCTTCTGGATCGAGCGGCAGTAAAATTCGCCGCCCACTTTCACCACCACCGGGTGCGAAGCGAAACTGAGCGGCGTCAGCATCTGCGGGATGACGCCGACCGAGGCGGCATATTCCTCGGCGGCATTGGTGGCGTTGAATTCGCGCACGGTGCGGTGATCGGGATCGGACGCGGTCACCACCAGCTTCTCGTCGGTGGGGACGAAATTGTCGGTCTTGAACACGTGGAAAGGAATTTCCGTGGTGATCAGCACGATGATGGCGCAGTCGCAGGCAACCTTGCCATTCGAGATCAGCCGCGTCGTCTCGAATTTCAAATCATCGCCGGCCGACCCGCCGATCAGTGGAATATCGTCGAGCCCCCAATGGATGGCGGAGGTGACCGCTTCTTCGGCATAGGACAGCCCGTCGATGAGGCAGAGCGCGAAAGTGGTGTCGGCTCGCTCGTGCCCGACGCGGCCGCGTAATGAACGCCTCAGCGCCTCGACTTCGCCGGTGATCCCGTCCATGCCCGATGACGACAGATTTTCGACCATGGTGCTGGCTGCCGAAAAAGATGCGGAGGGAAGCAGCATGGCCATGACCTGGCCGTCCTCCAGGCCTTTGGGCGTAATCTCGCCGGCCGTCGAGCAGCCGGCATAGCGGAGCGCCGGCGCGTGGTTCTCCAGCGCTTCCGAAAGGGCGACTGCCTCAAGCAGGCTTTGCGAGAAAAACAGCAGGGCAAATCCAGCGTCGATGGCCGCGGCTTCCACTGCCACCGCCCGGGCGAACGCATCCGCGTCGGGTTCGTCGGTGGTGAGAACCGATAGGCCGCATGCATAGCGCGTCCGTGAACTGGCCAGCGGCTTCCTCCTCTATTTCCTCCGACGCTCTTTTTGTGCGCGGCTCTTTTTTGATCCTGGCGCGCCGGCGTCGAAGTCATTGTTGTCTTCAAGTGCTACTTTGGCAATGAGCCAACATGACGGAATTGAATTTTCTGCTGTTTTTGACGGCATCGGCGCTCAGAAACGTCAGATCCCAAAACCACAGCGGAAGGGAGTGATCCATGGACCCCCAGGTCAGGAAGCTATTCGAACGCTACGAGCGGCTTTTCCGGAAATCCCTCGCCGATGATGCCGACATGGACGAAGTCACGTCGGTCTATGCTTCCGCCTTCATTGCGGCGTCGCCTGCCGGCATCATGGTCGGGAAGAACGACGACCAGCTCAAGCAGGCTATGGAACAAGGCTATGCTCGCTATCGAGCGATCGGCACCAAGGAGATGCGAATACGCGATGTTCGCATTTCGCCGATAGACGAGCATCATTGCGTTGCCCACGTCGCCTGGACGTCGATCTTCGCGCGCAAAGGCCAGACTGACGTCACGATCGATTTCGACGTCCACTACCTCGTGCAGAAACTGGCCGGAGAGCCTAAAATATTTGGCTGGGTGTCAGGCGACGAGCAGGAGGTTCTCAGGAAGCACGGCATCGGCTGAAATCGGCCTGGCCAGCACCATTGCCGCTGATGGCCGGCAGGCGGCATCGCCCGACCATGGTTTCGCTTCGCTCCGCTGTTTGCCTGTCTTTGCGTGACCGAAAGTACAATAGGCGGATTTTCGGCCGAACTGCATTCTCCCAATCTCGGCATTCCGCGGCACTATTTCCCGTGCTTTTATGCGGTATAAGAATAGCGGACAGATGGAGGGCTCGGGCACCACCGACGCCAAAAACGACCAAGGTAGCACCCAGGGAGGTTTCATGTCGGAGATATCATTGACGGTGAACGGAAAGCGGGTCAGCGGCACTGCCGAAGACCGTACGCTTCTGGTTCATTTCTTGAGGGAGAATCTCGGCCTGACCGGGACGCATGTCGGCTGCGACACCTCGCAATGCGGCGCCTGTGTGATCCATGTCGACGGCAAGGCGGTAAAATCCTGCACGATTCTTGCGGTGCAAGCCTCCGGGTCAAGCGTCGTGACCATCGAAGGCTTGGCTGACGGCGCCGACCTGCATCCGATGCAGGCGGCGTTCAAGGAGCATCACGGCCTGCAATGCGGTTTCTGCACGCCGGGCATGATCATGGCGGCGACCGACATGGTCAACCGTCACCCCGAAGGCCTCGACGAGGCCACGGTGCGGGCCGAGCTCGAAGGCAATATCTGCCGCTGCACCGGCTACCACAACATCGTGAAGGCGATCCTCGCCGCATCGGAGACGATGTCTTCGAAGGGCAAGGCCAGGCAAGCTGCATGAGGGGCAGTAAGGGAGTAGGGCAGTAAGGCAGTAGGGGAAGTCGGCTCAAATCCCTACTGCCCTACTGCCTTACTCCCCTATTCCCCTACTTTTTCGGGAGGAATTTCTGCGATGGGCATTGAAGGTGTTGGCGCTCGTGTAGCGCGCAAGGAAGACAAGCGGTTCATTACCGGCGCCGGGCGCTATGTCGACGACATGGTGGTTCCCGGCATGAAGCATGCGGCCTTCGTACGCAGCCCGCATGCGCATGCTGAGATCAAGAAGATCGATGTCAAAAAAGCCCAGGCCATGCCGGGTGTCATCGGCGTGCTGACCGGCAAAGAGCTCAAGGCCGACGGCATCGGCAATCTCATCTGCGGCTGGATGATCCATTCCAAGGACGGCTCGCCGATGAAGATGGGGGCGTGGTCGCCGCTGGCCTTCGACAGGGTCCGTTATGTCGGCGACGCGGTGGTCGTCGTGGTTGCCGAAACCAAGGGCCAGGCGCGCGACGCTGCCGAAGCGGTCGACATCACCTACGAGGAACTGAAGGCAGTCGTCGATGCTCCGAAGGCGCTCGAAAGGAGTGCGCCACAGATCCATCCGGAAGCCGACGGCAATCTGATTTTCGACTGGGAGCTCGGCGACAGCGCGGCGACCAACGCGGCAATCAAGGCGGCTGCCCACATCACCCGCATGAAGATCGTGAACAACCGGCTGGTGCCCAACGCGATGGAGCCGCGCGCAGCGCTTGGTCACTACGACAAGGCCGAGGACCACTATACCTGCTGGACGACCTCACAGAACCCGCATCTCGCGCGCCTGGTGATGAGCGCCTTCTACAATGTCGCGCCGGAAAACAAGCTGCGCGTCATCGCGCCGGATGTCGGCGGCGGCTTCGGCTCGAAGATTTATATCTATCCGGAAGAAATCATCTGCCTTTGGGCCTCGAAGAAAACCGGCGTGCCGGTCAAATGGGTCGCTGACCGCACCGAGAGCTTTCTCACCGACGCCCATGGCCGCGACCATGTCTCGACGGTCGAAATGGCCTTCGACAAGGACAACAGGATCACCGGGCTAAAGGTCGACACCATCGCCAATCTCGGCGCCTACATGTCGCTGTTCTCGTCCTGTGTGCCGACCTATCTCTACGCGACGCTGTTGTCGGGCCAGTACAACATTCCGGCGATCCACGCCAATGTGCGCGCCGTCTACACCAACACCGCGCCGGTCGACGCCTATCGCGGGGCAGGGCGGCCGGAGGCCACCTATCTGCTCGAACGCACCATGGAGACCGCCGCACGCGAGCTGGGCGTGTCGCCGGCGGAACTTCGCCGAAAGAACTTCATCACCGCGTTCCCGCACCAGACACCGGTCATCATGAACTATGATGCCGGCGATTATGCCGCTTCGCTGGACGCGGCGATCGCCGCTGCCGATTATGCCGGTTTTGCCCAGCGCAAGGCCGACGCCGCCAACAGAGGCAAGCTGCGCGGCATCGGCATGAGCTGCTATATCGAGGCCTGCGGACTGGCGCCGTCGGCGGCGGTCGGCAGTCTTGGAGCGGGTGTCGGCCTTTGGGAAAGTGCCGAGGTGCGCGTCAACGCCGCTGGAACCATCGAGGTGCTGACCGGCTCGCACAGCCACGGCCAGGGCCATGAAACGACCTTCGCGCAACTGGTCAACCAGCGCTTCGGCGTGCCGATCGACAGCGTCTCCATCGTCCATGGCGATACCGACAAGGTGCAGATGGGGATGGGCACTTACGGCTCGCGCTCGGGCGCCGTCGGCATGTCGGCCGTTGTCAAGGCGCTCGACAAGGTCGAGGCCAAGGCCAAGAAGATCGCCGCCCATCTGCTCGAGGCCGACGAGGGCGACATCGTCATCGAAAACGGCGCCTTGAAGGTCGCCGGCACCGACAAGCAAGTGCCGTGGTTCCAGATGGCGCTTGCTGCCTACACCGCCCACAACCTGCCTGGCGGCATGGAGCCGGGGCTGAAAGAGACCTCATTCTACGATCCGTCGAACTTCACCTTCCCGGCCGGCTGCTATGTCTGCGAGGTCGAGATCGATCCCGAGACCGGCGTGACCGAGGTCGTCCAGTTCGTCGCGGCCGACGATTTCGGCAACATCATCAACCCGATGATCGTCGAAGGCCAGGTGCATGGCGGCGTCGCCCAGGGAATCGGCCAGGCCTTGCTGGAGGGCACCCGCTACGACGCCAGCGGGCAGCTTTTGACGGCGAGCTACATGGACTACGCCATGCCGCGCGCCGACGACCTGCCGTCGTTCAAGGTCTCGACCTCGAACACGCCGTGCCCGGGCAATCCGCTCGGCATCAAGGGCTGCGGCGAGGCCGGCGCCATCGGCTCACCGCCGGCCGTGATCAACGCCATCACCGACGCCATCGGCATCACCGATATCGCCATGCCGGCATCGCCGTCCACGGTGTGGGCAGCGATCCGGGGAACGAAACATTGATAAGCAAATAGCGAATAGGGAGTAGCGAATAGGGAACAAAGTGCGTGCGAAGGCGTAGGCCCTATTCGCTACTCACTACTCCCTATTCGCTCCTTTCCCCCGAAGGGAGAAAGACAAATGTACCCAGTCAACTACCACCGAGCCGCCTCCGTCGCCGAGGCCGTCAAGCTGCTCGAGACCGGCGATGCAAAGCTTTTGTCGGGCGGCATGACACTGATCCCGGCGATGAAGACGCGGCTTGCCGCACCGTCCGATCTCGTTGATCTTTCGCACATCGAGGAATTGAAAGGCATTGAGGTGGCGGGCTCCACCATCACCATCCACGCCGCCACCACGCATCACGATGTCGCCAGCGACGAGAAGCTGAAGAGGGCGTGTCCGGCGCTCGCCCATATGGCGTCCCGGATCGGCGATCCTGCGGTGCGCTACAAGGGCACAATCGGCGGCTCGATCGCCAACAACGACCCCGCCGCCGATTATCCGGCGGCACTTCTTGCCCTCGACGCCACCATCGTCACCAACAAGCGCGAGATCGCCGCCTACGCATTCTTCACAGGGCTGTTCGAGACGGCGCTGGAGGACGGCGAGATCGTCACCGCGGTGACCTTCACCGCGCCGGCCAAGGCGGCCTATGAAAAATTCCGCAACCCGGCATCGCGCTATGCGATCGTCGGTGTGTTCGTGGCCAACGGTGCGGATGGAGTCCGCGTTGCCGTCACCGGGGCCGGCGACAGCGGCGTCTTTCGTTCGAAGGAAATCGAGGCGGCGCTTGCCATGAATTTCGACGCCGCCGCCCTCAACGGAGTGAAAGTGCCGGCGAATGATTTGATGAGCGACATCCATGCCTCGGCCGATTATCGCGCCAATCTGATCGTGGTGATGGCCAAGCGCGCAGTGGCCGCCGCCAACACCTGATTTTCTGCAGCGTGCCGGTCCTGGGGAGAGGGACCTTCGCCGCCCCTTTTTCGTCGTTCTCGGGTCTGATGGGCGGAAATGCGAAGTATTGCCCAGGGCAATCGCTCAGGGTTGCGCTGCCCCTCATCGCCCTGCCGGGCACTTCTCCCCGTATAGTGACGGGGAGAAGGACGCCTTCGCAAAGGATTTCGCCAATCTCCAGCGTTGCAGAAAATGTGCCGAAGTTGCGGCCAGCCCCTTCTCCCCGTCACTATACGGGGAGAAGGTGCCGGTGTCCGAACCGGATAGATAGGTAACAGAATGGACTGATTGCATGGGTGACAGTTTTCTCCTTCGCCGGGAGGA
>NZ_JBVVQA010000046.1:0-41657 GCF_055811455.1 Mesorhizobium sp. WSM4845 | reverse complement strand
CCCCTCCGCCTCCCCCTTACCCGTGCCCGTCTACGACACCAATCTAGGAGCCAAGCTCTGGGCAGTTCCGCCTGCGCCGCCTCGGGGACATATTCGGGCTACGTTAATACGATGCCTATCCCGCTTACTTCTACGGACCAGCGCAGGCGGGCACAGCTACGGCAAGGACAATCCGAGCGGGCCGCATTCATTGCCTTGGGCGACAATTTCCTTGGCAGCGCGATCGGCTCGCACGCCGATAGCGTTCATTGGCGACCGGCAGGTCAACAAGGGCGAACTTCGACGAAGTGAGTACATGTCTAACAATGCGCGCAGAATTTTCGAATAATGCGCGCCAGTATTCTGTAGATAGCAATCAACACGGCAGGACTATTCACAGTGAAGTCTAACGAGCAAGGAAACAACATTATGGCAACAAAGCGAATGAACGTGTTGCGGGGACTCACAGCGGCCGTCGTCCTGTTGCTGGTAGGACAGCAGGCGGCCGCGGCAGACCTTGCAGAACCGTGCGACCCGGATAAGGGTGCCTTGTTCACGGAATGGCCAAGCCCTTGGCAGATCCGCCTGCGCGCGTTGGGGGTTATCACTGAGGATTCGGGCTACGTTAACGCGGTGCCCGGCTCCGGTCTTTCCTATTCGAACACCGGAACGCCGGAACTCGATATTTCGTATTTCTTCACGGACAACGTCGCAGCCGAGCTTATCCTCGGCACCACCTATGCCAACATCACAGGCCAAGGCTCGATCGGCGGGCTGGGGAATATCGGCAAGGTTTGGCTGCTGCCGCCCACGCTGACATTGCAGTATCACTTTACCGATTTCGGCGCCTTCAAGCCCTATGTCGGCGCCGGCGTGAACTATACGATCTTCTATCATCAGCAAGCCGGCAGCGCCGATGATCTCAAGGTCAAGAACACGTTCGGCACCGCGCTGCAGGTCGGGTTCGACTACATGGTCGACCAGCACTGGGGCGTCAACTTCGACGTGAAGAAGCTTTTCCTGAAGCCAGACTTCGACGTCACCGTGGCCGGCACGAAGCAGACGGGGAAGGCGGAGCTCGACCCCTGGCTGATTGGCGCAGGCGTCACGTACCATTTCTGACGCCGGCGAAGTCGGCTTACGCGCAGCCCGAGTCGAATGAAGGGCGCCTCGTGCGCCCTTTTGCCGTGGGCCCGACGGTCCATTTTTGTCAACCCGACATACACCCAAGGTCAATGTGACTTTGGGTGGTCCGAGCTGTCGGATGTGCGACGTTAATGTCGTTCACCCGACACAGCCAGTCCGATCGATTGCCGTGATCTAAAAGGATCTCCTTTGGCGCGCATATTGCATCGTTCATCCGGACACGGATCAACGGACTGACGACAGCCATGCAGAGAATGTCCATAGCCAACGCTTTGTGCCGGGCCCAATTCCGGCCCTTCCAGGTGCAGAAAAAGGAAGGGGGTGTGATTGCAAGCGTCATCGGGCTTTGAATTTTCCATCATTGTGGACATGGAAAATACCCTGCTGGCTCGGCGCCAACTCTTCAGTCTGGTTCACCCCGCCAGTCCTGGATATCCGCGTAGGGCGCACGGGTCATGGTGACTGCCGTCTCGGCTGCACCCCGCGTGCTGACTCCTTCGAGCAACGCTCAACGCTGCTGCACACCGGCGATGAAAAGCCAGATCCAACAATGTGTCTTCCGAAAACCGAAAGAGGTGAACAGATATGGTCGAGATCGGCGCTTTGGCACTCGCGTCATTAATTCAAGGGGCATCGGGATCGGCAACCGCTCGGGTGCTGGCCAACGATTCGAATGGTGCACATCCACCGCTGGCGCTGGCGGATTTCGAGCGGGCACTTACGATCAACGATCGCTATAGCGGACTCAGTGCCAATGTCCCCGAAATGCCTTTTTGGCTGACTGGGGGTGAAGCCTTCGTCTACCGCCGGACTAGCCACGGCGAGCGCCAGTTCATGCGGGTCGATGCTGCCACGGGTTTGAAACGGGCCGCCTTCGACCAGGCCCGTCTGGCGGCGGCGCTAAATGAAGCGAGCCATAAGAGCTATCAGGCCGGCGATCTTCCCTTCGAGCGTTTCGAACTGACCGAGGATGGTCGCAGGCTCGACTTCCTGATTAAGCAGGTCCGGTGGAGCTGCGACGTTGCAAGCTATGTTTGCACCAGCACAAACTTGGATGTGGACGCGCCGGACTTTCAGCTCCGCCACGACTACACCCCCCCGGCTAAGAATAACCCCGACCAGAGGAGCGTCTCGCCCGACGGCAAATGGATCGTCTATATAAGGAACCACAATGTCTTGCTGCGCAGCAAGGATGGATTGCAGAATGTTGCGCTGAGCCGGGATGGATCCGAAAACAATGGCTACGTCTTTTCGACACTGAGCTGGTCGCCGGACTCGCGCCATCTCGCGGCCTACCGCGTTCGCCCCGGCTACAAGCGGGAGGTCCCCTACCTCAATTCGTCGACGGACCGGTTGCAGCGCGAATATTCGGCAAGGGTCTATCCCAAGCCGGGCGATGTCCTTCCGCTGCCCCAGCCGGTCCTGTTCGACATTGCCAGCCAGCGCCAGATCGCGATCGACGACGCCCTGTTCTCCAACCCCTTCGAACTTTCCCCTCTCCGGTGGTGGGCGGACGGTCGCGGCTTCACTTTCGAATATAACCAGCGCGGGCATCAGCTCTATCGGCTGGTCGAGGTAAACGCCGCCACGGGCCGCGCACGCTCGCTGATCGATGAGACCAGCACGACCTTCGTTGATTACCGGCCGCTGGTGATGAACCAGCGCCGTACCGGCAAAATCTTTCGTTACGATGTCGACGACGGGAAGGAGATCATCTGGGCGTCCGAGCGCGATGGGCACGAGCACCTGTATCTGTTCGACGGCCGGACCGGCGCGCTCAAGAACCAGATTACCAGCGGTGAGTGGGTCGTGCGGGGGGTCAACCATGTCGATCCGGTCAAGCGCCAGATCTGGTTCGAGGCGAGCGGGATGCACCCGGGGGAAGACCCTTATTTCGTCCATGCGTACCGCATCGGCTTCGACGGTGAGGGGCTGACTGAGCTCACGCCCGAGCCGGCCAACCACCATGTCGAGTTCTCTCCCGACGGCCGCTACTATGTCGATCTCTGGTCACGCATCGATCTGCCGCCCCGCATGATGCTCTACCGCGCCAGCGACGATGTCAAACTCATGCAGGTGGAGACCGCCGACATATCCGAGCTCGTCGCCGCAGGCTGGCAGCCGCCACTCAGTTTCCACGCCAAGGGGCGCGACGGCAAGACTGATATCTGGGGCGTGATCCACCTGCCCGCCAATTTCGATCCGAAGAAGAAGTACCCGGTGGTGGAGAATATCTATGCCGGGCCCCAGGGCTCGTTCGTCCCAAAATCCTTCTCAGGGCGGACAGAGCCGCTCACGCAGCTGGGCTTCGTCGTTGTGCAGATCGATGGCATGGGTACCAACAAGCGCTCGCGCGCCTTTCATGACGTTGCCTGGAAAAATCTGAAGGACGCAGGCTTTCCCGATCGCATTCTATGGCACAAGGCGGCCGCCGCGAGGTATCCGTGGTACGATATCTCCAATGTCGGCATTTTCGGCTGGTCCGCAGGCGGCCAGAACGCGGTGAGCGCGCTGCTCTTCCATCCCGAATTCTATAAGGTCGCGGTCGCCAACAGCGGCTGCTACGACAACCGGATAGACAAGATCTGGTGGAACGAACAGTGGATGGGGTGGCCAGTCGGCATTGAATATTCCCAATCCTCCGCCATCGACAATGCTTACAGGCTGCGGGGCAAGCTGATGATCGTCGTCGGCGAAATGGACCGCAATGTCGACCCGTCCTCCTCGCTGCAGCTTGCCGACCGACTCATCAAGGCGGGAAAAGATTTCGACATGGTCTATGTGCCTGGTGCCGATCACAACGCGCCAGGCATCTACACTGAGCGCAAACTCCTGGACTTCTTCGTTCGCAACATTCTCGATCAGACCCCACCCGACTGGAACGCTGAACGAACCGAGCTGCAAAAGAGCAAATCGTCACGATGATGGCTTCGGCTGCTTCTGCCTGTGGCAATCCTCGCGCCCGTTTTGTTGGCTGTGATCGAGGCGGCGAGCGAGCGGAGAACCGCTCCCACGAGGGCCTGCGCCGATTCCTGCGCCACGGGCCTTCGCAAGACGGAAACAGGAACGATTCCGACGCTCGACGGCCGCAAAGCGGGAATTAAGGACATGGCGCCCCGCCTCTGCCTGCCTCTTCGATGACGGCACGCTTCTATCTTGCATGCTTCGTTTTGCCTCCGCTCGCCAATCGCGGCTTTCCCCGGAAGCGGGACGGAAGCGGGGCGGGCGGCGAGTTGCGACCGGAAGGGCCGCCGTCCAGGCGGACCGCATCCGAAGGACCGGAACGAAGAGAAGGACCCGAAGCGAGAGCGAAGGGTTGCGGTTCGACTCAGAGCCTCGTGGATGGCGATGATATCTTTCACGCTTGGGCCGAGCGGGACGCTCCGGCCGACCTTGGGGATGGCTCGTATCTCTTGAATCATCTTTTCAGCGAGTCAGAATGTGGATGCGTCTTCGGTCAGTCCGCTGGCCGGCGGTCAGCGCATCATTTCGGTGACTAACCTCGACGAGGCGACGAGGCGGGCCGCCGGACGCACATCACCTCAAGTCAGCGACCCACACGCGACGCATGGCCAAACCCAACCTCGCCCTGATCCGGAATGCTTGCCGCCAGGGCCTTGGCGATCTGCCGAGCCCTAGATGACCGGCACGAGTATAGGCGAGCCCTTGCGTATCGGGGGCGTTCGGCTTGATGCTCTCAGCCGAGCCGAACCCTACCGCGGCGCAGACTCGGTAGTCGGCCCTGAACAACGGCTAAGGTGTTGACATTGTTAATATTGCGGACCCGGGAAGACGAGTGGAAGCATCCGATTTCGCCGTTTTCGGCTGGAGTTCTTGCAGGCACCAGGCAAGCCAAAGCGCGAGTGAGGATCAGGCGCAGATTTTGGCCGCGGCGACGAGCAGCGCATTGATCGCATCGCCAGCATGACCGAGGAGAGCGTACCATCGATCGACTGCTCGCAAACCGGGCTCGCACTGGTGATCGCCCATTCGTCCCGATTGAACAACCGGCGGATTTTCAGCTCTTCCTTGTTCTTTTGTAGGTCCCGGGCGAGCACCTCCAGACGCTGCTGATAACGACGAACGTTGCCGCGAATGGCCGCTATCGCGTTGTCCCGCAAGACCGCTTAGGAGACAGGCCGCGCGATCGGCTGACACGATACCCAAGCGGCGTCGCGGATATCGGGCTTGCGCAGGTTCAGACACCGTCGCCAGGGGCGGACGTGGCTATAAGCGTTGCGTCTCGGCAACATCCCGGCGCGGCGCAGGGCTGGCGAAGGCGATGAGTTGGCGTCGGGATTTCGCGTGCGGTGCACGCCGGAAAAGCCGCAAAGGTGCAGCCGGCATCGCCCGAGAGAGGTGCCAGGCGGCGGCACTCCGGCCAGGAACAGCGGCTGAACTCTGGCCAATTGATCGGCGGTGCGGAAGCCGCCCCGGGTCGTGTAGCTTTCGGCGGGGAATTTCATCCAGCGCGGCAGCCATGCGTCGACTTTCTCCCTGCCGTTCTCGCCGAACAGCAAATCGCGGATGGTTGTCTTTTGCGTCTTCACCTTCTCGAAACATTGCCGTGGGCGATATGCTTGCCGCCGATATCGGCGAGTATCAGATTGGTAATTTCCTTGTCGCGCAACAGGTCGAAGAGGGCGTCGTCGGCTTGCCAGCAAGCGGCCATATCGACATTCAGGTGATTGCCAAGCGCCTCGATGACGGCGCTGCCGGCTTCCACCGTCTCGGCCATAACGATGGCGAGAACGCGCAGGACATCGTCGTCGGACAGCGTCAACAGCCGGGCGAAGACGCGCGCTGTGGCAAAGGCATCGCCGTTGCCGCCGGCGACCGCGCCATCCTCCTCCGATTGCCCCAGCAGCGCCAAAACCTCGCGCCGCCTTCGCAGAATACGGCTTCGGCCTTGCAGGCTGCGAGGCTTGCCGCCACCGCTTGGCGGTACGCTGCGGCTCGCGGCGAACCTGCCACAGGCCCGAACCTGTGATGGGATGCGCCACCATCAGGCGCAGCGCGACACCCGGACGGTCGAGCATGGCCGCGCGCACCGCGGCATGGCAATGCAGATCGACATGGTTCTGCATCGGCCCGGTGAGCTCCGGTCGCGACGGCTTTGCGGGGGTGTCTTCGTGCTCGCCGCCCTCGCCTTGCGCGCGGCGCGGCGGGCATCCTTGCGCGACGCCAGCCCTCGTGGCACTCGACCGCGCCGCGATGCGAGACTGATTTGAAGACCTTGCCGCCCTTCTTCCTCGGCGTCTTTTCGTGGTCCCAAGACTGGAAAAACTGCCCCGGTTCCAGCACGGCCACGTCGGCCAGCCGGCTTCCAGATAGGCGTCGCGCTTGGCAGCGATCGCCTCGTTCTGCTTTTGCCAGAACAGGTCGGCGTCGGCGAAATAGCTGTCCCCGCCGAACAGGTCGCAGACGATCAGGCCCGGATAATCCTGGACGGCAAACAGCGCCACCTCTGAGGAAATCGACTGGCCGCCGAACAGCCACTGCTTCAACCGTCGCCGCGCGGCGCGTATTGCTCCGGATCGACATAAAGCGCCAGCCAATCCTTCTGCTGCGCGCTTGGAGGCCATGGTCAGATTGCGCGCCGTCTCGGCGTCGATTTCCTCGCGCCGATAGGCCTCGCGGATTTTCGGCAACAGGTCGCCGAGCGCCAGAATGCGTTTGACCAAAAGCTCGGTGATGCCGAAAGTGGCGGCGATGGCGGCAACACCGCGGTCCTCCTTGATCAGCCGCGAAAACGTCTCCCACTGCGACACCTCGTCGGGATCGAGCCGTGCGAAGTTTTCGATCAGCAGACCTCGAGCGCATCGGCGTCGTCGCCATCTTCCATGACGGCGCAGGGCAAGGCATTGCCCTCGCCGCGCTCGTCGGCGAGCGACTTCGCGGAGAAATAGTGGCGCCGGCCGGAGACGATCTCGAAGCTTTCCGGCGTGCCGTTGTGCCGCACCAGAAGCGGCACCAGGACGCCGCGGACAGACGGCAGAATGTCCGACACGTCGGGCACGCTGGAATGGCCCCATGTTGAGCGTGGAAATGCTGGGCCGGTCGAAAGGAATGTGGGCAAGCTGCATGGTTCGTCTCCTTCGTTGGGGGTGGAATTGTCCCCCGCCGCAAGGGCCGAAGGCCGGCGCGGCGGGGGCGGTTTTGCGCCTTATCGGCGCTCTTGCTCCGCCGTGTCGGGCGGAAGCTTGGAATGGGAGTTGCCAAGTGCTTCCGCTGCCTGCCGCAGAAGCCGCTCGGCTTCGGTGATGTGGCCGGCGCTGCGCGCCGCTTGGGCGTAAACGGAGAGCGGAAAGCGCGCCTTGAACCAGAGGTCGCGCTCGATGCCGAGGCCAAGCCGGGCCTTTGGCGCTTGCAAGCTCGGCAAGGCTGACGCTGCCGAGTTCCGGGAGCCGAAGCCGAGGTCGCAAAGGCCGAACATTGTGTCGCCGTCGGCGTCGAGTTCGGTGAGAAGCCAGGTTGCTGGCCCGGTCGGATCGAACAGTTTTACCACCGGGACATGGTCTGTCTCGATGTCAGTTGCGCCATTGGCGAGCAGCTGGCGCGCAGTTCGTCGGTGATCAAGATCATGGGAAAACTCCTCCCAAATCAGGTCGAGTTATTTCTGTCGGCGTCATCGAGCAGCCCGGTATCGAGCGGCTTCTGCGCCGCGCGCGGGCGCGTCGGCCAAAGGGCAAGGCGGTCGCGCGTGGTGACCGGCCGGACATCGTCTGCTCGCCTTGCGGCGTCGGTTCGGTCTGCAGGGTGTCGGGATCGCGCGCCGCTCATGCCGCGATCTCATCTTGTTGCGCGCCTTCGGTCTCGGCGTTAAAGCCAAGAAGAAAATCGGCGGCTTTGGAGGCAAGGCTGGCGGCGCGGAAGATGGCGCGATTTTCCTCGCGCAGCACCTTCAGCCATGTGCCGATATAGTCGGCATGGCACACGGTCGGCTCGATGCCGAGCGTCGAGCAGACAAAGTCTGCGGCGATTTCGGCAACCAATTCCTCGCGCGCATAGGTCTTGGAACCGAAGGCGCCGGACAGGTCGCGCGCCAGCCGCGCCGGGTGGCCGGTCCAGTGGCCAAGCTCGTGGAAGCAGGTGCGGTAATAGTCGATCTGCTGAAAGAATGCCGGCTGCGGCGGCACCTGAATAAAGTCGCTGCCAGGCATGTAGAAAGCGCCATCGCCGCCGATGCGAAAATCAGCACCGCTTGCATGAATGAGCGCCTCGGGTTGCGGGACGATCTGGCGCGCGGGCAGCGGTTCGGCGGCGGCATAGAGATGTTCGGGCAGGTTATCGCACTGCGCGACATTGAAGACGGTGAAGCGCTTCAAAAAAGGCACGGCCTGCGGCTCATCCCCATCGGCCTTGGCCCGTTCCTTCTCGTCTTTTGGGACAAAGCGATCGGCATGCACGATGGTGGTGCCGTGTTCGCCCTTCCTGACATTGCCGCCAAGGGAAAGCGCCTGCCGGAAGGTGAGCCAGTTCTGGCTGGGTATGAGCGCTCGATGACCGCGCCCCACAGGATAAGGACGTTGATGCCGGAATAGCGGCGCTGGGTGGCTGCATTCCTGGGCAGGCCAAGGGCTGTCTTTGCCCTGCCCCAGGGCTTGACCCATGGCACGGTGCCGCGCTCCAGTTCGGCAACGATGCTGGTCTGTGATCTCCTGATAAAGGCTGGCGCCCGGGCGCCCGCCCTTAGCCGCGCCAGCCTCTGCGCTGGCGCAACGCTTGTCGTTTGCACGCATTCCTTTCGTCCTCCGCTAACCACTCGCCGCGCCTTTCCCCGGAAACGGGGTGGGCGGCGAGACGCGACCGGAAAGGCCCGCCGTCGGAGGCGGACCGCATCCGAAGGACCGGAACGCAAGAGGAGGACCCGAAGCGAAGCGAAGGGTTGCGGGATGCCGCGGCGGGCCTAGAAGGGAGTGCCGCCCACCCCGCGCCGCCGGGAAAGGCCAACAGATAAACCGCGCCGGCCGACAGGCCGGCGACCGTCAGCAGCCGACAGGCTGCCCGCGCCAGGGGGCGAAGCGGATGGCCGAGACCGCCTGAGCCTGTCGAAGAAATAGCGGGCTCGGTGCACGAGCACCCGGCGCGCGCCGTCAGGCGCGCGGGCGCGTCAAGCTTAGGCCAAATTGGGTTCTTCCGCATATCTGGTGCAGCGACTACTTTTTTCGGGTGTCCATTTGTCCGGTTGGGTCAAGCGGCTGCCAGAAGTCGGTCCGGAGGAGTGGATAGGCGGCGCGCCCGTACATCTGGCGCTTGATCGTCTTGAGGTGGTTGATCTGGCCTTCGACCGGGCTCGTACTCCAGGGCTGGGTGATTGGCGCCCGGACAGCCTCAATGTCACGGCTGAGACCTGCCGCAAGGGTAGCCAGTTCGCTGTTCATGGCATCGTCTATCCATTGACCGAGGCCTGCATCGTCATCGCCACGTATCATCGCGGCAAAGCGGCGGGCCAGGTCAGCCGCGATTGAAAGTTCCGAAGCATGTTCATGCAGATGGTGGAGGAACCGCTCGGTCGCTCAGCCGAATTCGCGTGCTTCACGCTCGATCACATCGAAAGAATGGGGCCATTTCCTCGCTGCCGTGAATGTTCGGTGCGACGCGCTCTCAGTCGGCGGTGAACAACACGTCCGTTGGTACGGATCGTCCGATAAAGTTGAACGCGGGTTCTGAGTGCGGCTCGACGTTGTTCTGGAAGCCGACGATTGAAGGCTATCAGCTCACAGCTGTCGCAATAGGCCTATTCGATGGCCCATCCGGTTTGCATCTCTCCTGATACCATTTGTCGGGGACAAGGACGACTGCTGCGAGGTCAGAGACGGTCTACCGCGGAACGACAGCTCGGCTGCGCCATGCGGACATCGGTTTGGCGTTCCGGTCGAGTTCGTTCAATCAGAACGAGGTCTTGATGCCGACCATCACTGTCGCCGCGGCAAAATCGCCGCCAACCCTGTCGTCGTCGCCGCCCTTCTTTGCGCCGGTCGGAATGTCATAGGTGTTGTAGTCGCCGCGAGCGGTGAACACCTTTTCGTAGGAACCGGAGACGAAGAAGCTGGTCCGTTCGTTGTACTGGTAGCCGACGCTGCCGCCGACTATCAGAACCGGCGCCGATTCGAAATCTTTCTCGAAGCGCAGGTCACGCCTCCAGTGATGATCGGTATCGCCGGCCGAGAAGGTCATCCCGCCCTTCAGCGCAAAGCCGAAGTTCCAGCGATTCTGGACATAGGTCGCATCGATGCCGGCGAAGGCGACCGGCAATTTCTGCTGGTAGCTGATGCCCTTTGTGTCTCCTGGGAAGTCGCCAACCCGATCCCGGAAGCCGTCAACGCTGTAGACATAGGAGCCGCCAAAGGCAGTCCACTTGACCGAGGTGTACTTGAAGCCACCGTTGACGTTGATCAGCAGCTGGTCGCTGACCTGGAAATCGTGGCCGAGCGCGACGGTTGCCGAATAGAAGTAATCAAGATCGGTGTCGGAATGGCGCGAACGGTCGCTCCAGTCGTTCCAGCCATCATTGGTCGAGTATCGCGGGTCCCAGTCATAGTCTTCCATGTAGCTGTCGCCGCTGAAGGCGATCTGGCCGGAAAGCTTGGCGGTCCAGCCAGTCTCGCTGCGCGCCGTCATCTCGGCTGAAATGACCGGAGAGGTGCTTTCCCAGATAAGGTGGCTCCGCTTGGAGCCGCTGCCGGGAGCCTGATAGAGTAGCTCGTTGGCCTCGATGTCGATGACGCCGACGCCGCCAACGAAAGAGAAATCGGGATTGTAGGGCGCCGGTTCGCTCACCACCGCGGCGCTGGCCATCGCCGGCCAGGCGGCGAGCAACGCTGCCGCTCCACCAAAAACTTTCGCATACAATTTCATGAAACTACCCTCATAGGAATGATCCGTTATTCGGCTATACGCTGCGTAACCGGGTGCACGTCACGTGCGGTCGTCTATGCAGCGCCCCTGTAGGTTGGCAGATTTGCCGCCCTCGGCTCGGTTCCTCAACACTCAAGGAAACGTCGTTAGCGTGACCCGATTGACGGCGGTTTTTGCCGATGCGTTCCGGGCGGTCGGCGTGACGGGAACCTTGCATTATCTGAGGCACACATTTGGGATGACGATGCTGGTACGATTGCAGCGGCAGGCAGCGACCACGCCGGACCTCAATCCGCTGAGATCGTGCAGGTTGCTTTGAGCCAGTCCACAGCAGACACTCTGAGTCTAGATTATCCGACAGAGCCGAGGGCCGACTTCCTCGAACCCGTTCCGCAGATAGAAATCGAGCGTGCGCTTCCATTTTGGTTGCCCGGGCGCTCCAACTTCAAGTCGCTTCCAACCACGAGCACGGCTTTCCTGCGAGGCGACCTCAAGCAGATGAGGGGCAATCCCTTTGGAGCGCATGTCGGGTCGAACATACAGCTCCGAAATGTAGCCGAACTTGCCTCCTGCATAGATCGCCGTGCATTCATTCAGCACCATGATGCCAACCGGCTCGTCATCTGCACTTGCGATCACAGCGACCCCGCCAGCGTCGGCAAGCACCGTCTCCGCGCTTTGTCTGACGACGTCGGGCGTGGGCGCTTTCCCGCCAGTGAGTTCATCGAGTAGCGCGTGAATGAAACCGGCGACCGTCTCTGCGTCCCTTGCGTTGGCGCTACGTGTAGATATGGAAGGCATATTCTCTCCTGCTAGTGGTCAAAATCCCAGATCCATGCTGCCATCCCCGCAGGTCCGACTCACTTTTAGATGTAATGGCGGGAAAATGAACAGAGTTTTTTATTAAATATATGTGAAAGAACTGCAAAACAAATATTACAAGCTGCAGGATTCCGGATGACTTGATGCGATTGCCGCAGATAGGAGACATTTTCACATCAAAGGAACCGGGTTACTTCGTTGTCGATGAGAATTTGAGAGCAGTGGCCGTCGACTCGACTCGTGAGTCCAATCGTCTCCTTGGGCCGGCTTGGCCACCAAGGTGGGCATCATCGGACAAATGAACTCCAGCCGGCCAGCACCGGAACTCACTCGTTTACGCACGGAATCGAGTCTAGGCCCGTCCCATCTGGTGGCTAGTGGAACGGATTATGATCGTTTACTAAATTAGCAATTCTGCACGAAACGGCTTATTGTCGGTCCCAGCCGGCGGACACGACCACACCCCGACGGTTAGGCCCGCCGGTCGGTTGCCTACCCCGCAGCGGCTGTCGGGCCGTCCCCATCACAGTTCGGACAATCAACGTGAGCCGAGATAGAACCAACAACCCCGCAACCGGGATCAAGGGCAAGCGCCACGGGCCGCCTAAGCTCGATGGATAAATGGCCCGTCTTTCCCATATAGAGCCATGACACCTCCTACTCGGGCGAGAGATACATCTCCGCCTCCTTAGCGGCAGCCACGAAAGCCTAGCGACGACATGAGGGTCAATCCGATCGCCCTCCATCGCTAACAGGCAAAGCGTCCACGCCTTGTGCCAGCGAGGTCCTCTCCGGATCCACCTCTTGAGCTGCTCAAGGGCTGCCCTCGCATTGTTGCAGCCATGCCTGCCGTCGTCCGATCAATCTTCACGAACACCCGAGGGACAAACCAAAGGGTTGTCATGAAGGGTAACTAGAGTGGGTCGGAATATTTGGTAGAAATTTCTGAGCGGGCCGCGATCGGGTAGGGCTGCGCGGGCACAGGTATCCAGGAGACCTAACCAAAGTGGCGTAATACCTCCTCCTCCTCGGCAGCAGCCAGGAATGCCTTACGGGCCTCCTCAGCTTCCATCTTGTCGGCAATCACGGCAATGCAAACACGCAGCGCGAGGTTCCACTTGGGGCCACGCTTAGTGCAGTTCAGGAGTTCCTCAACTGCTGCCTCAGCAGTGTCGACGCTGCGCGTCTGATCGGGAGGCTCAGTTCTCACGCTGACCGAGGGGCTGAAAAAATGCGGCACGTTGCTGGGAACTAGGGCAGCCGCGGTCTCCTCAGCCCATTCTTGCTCTCGCCGCTCAAGCTCCTCCTGAAGCTCCACCGCTAAAGCAGCAAGCTTCGGCGGCAAAGGTCGGTCGTCCAACAGGCTTAGCTGCTTGCGCAACTTCCGACGATTATCTTCCGAACTGATCAATTCTCGGAGGAACGATTATCCCTATCTCGGGTGGCCATAACGGTTCGCCTTAAGCTTTTTACGCAACTCATTTGGTTGCTGAAGGTTCCCGGAGGCGGCCGGATGAGTTGTCACAGCGTTATTCGTTAAGGTCGAAGGCTACTGCGCGTCCAAACGCCGGAGCGGTCGCCACGATAACGTCGACCAGGGCCGTGTTACTGATTTCGAGGTCAGGGCCATCTTGGCGAACCGCAGCTATAACGGCCTTGACGGAGACTGCGCCACCGTGCGGGACCTTCTGGATGGCCTCGTGCACAAGCTCCACGGCTATGCGCTCGCAGTCCGTCTCGATGTCCACCTGAGGCCTCCCTGGACATAAACCCAAGCACCCATTTGTTGGCACGCCGCTTGTAAAAATCAACAACCAATTTTGTACAATGGGACCGCGAACAACTGTGGCGAGGACAACCGGCTCGCGCTAGATTGAACGGCTACTACCCGCCCTTATCGGATGCCACCGACAGGCCGAGGGCAGTAGCTGCTTCTATAGGCGCAGCGTGCCGAATATGGTCGATGTCGCCTTGATCGAAATGCTGTCCCCACGGTCAGCCCTGTTGAGGATTGCGATTATTGCGTGCTCTTCAATTGGACCAATCCCTTTGCACACTCATCCAACTCTCCGAACAGCTCTTGTGGCATTTCTGCACAAGAGATGCCGAAGGGACGAACTTCCCCTCCAACCAACTGTTTCATCCGGAAACAAAAAAACCCGCCGCACAGGAGAGCGACGGGTCGACCAAGCGACCACCGAGCGCGGGGTGGGTCGGGATTTGCCCGGTGCGCGGATCGTGAAAAAATCATACGCGGCCGGGTGCGTCGCGTCTACCAACCGGCAGTTGGCAGTTTTCGGCACGGCGGACTTAATGTGGCGCTTTGCCCCTATAGGGTTTCGCGGTCGCCCATACCTTCCGGGAATTGAGCGCTTGAGAGCGAGCAACGTGCTTTCGCCTAATCCGCCTCTGGGCACCATCACCTTGCTGAGGTGTTGATGCAGCTGAAAAACGAGCAAAATTAAATGCTTAGGCTACCCGAGTGCTACACACAGGTGTTACGCATGGTCCTGGCTATGAGCCGTCCAACAAAGCATCGCAAGACCGGCGTTTGCTGGTTCCGAAAGCGGGTTCCAGCCTACATTGCCGTGTTGACCGGCCGCTGAGAAGTCAACAAGACGCTGGGAACTAAGGATCCCGAAGAGGCAAAGCGGAAATACGCAGAGGTGCTTGCCGAGTTTGAACGCGAGTGGGCGCAGCTTCGGCTCGGAAATCGCTCGGTCAATGGAACCAGCTTGGGTCGTCCTGCTGCTGCCGGTGTAGATGCGCTCACACCGCGCCTCATCACGGACCGGGAGGCGCACCTTTTTGCCAAGGCCGTGCACGACGAATGGCTTGCAAAATTCTACGACAATCCGAGTGAACAGCTCCACTGGCACACCGAGCTGTACGAGGGCATGTGGAAAAAATATCCGTTGCCATCAACCGATCCAGTTGCTGGAGTGGAAGGCATCGCTGATCCCATCCCGGGGACAATGCCAATCGAGGAGAATGTCTTTTGGAAATCGATGAGGGATTGATGCATCGGCAGGGCTAAGGGTATCCTAGCCGACAACGGCTACAGTGACGATCCGTGGAGCATCCACAAAACTGCACTTGCAGTGAGGGCCGCTCTGCAGCGAGCTAGTCTAACGCTGCAAAGGCTTGAACGCAGGGAGTTTGAGCCAAGCGCGGAGCCCGGGTGGCTTCATGGTTCGGCAACTACTCAGCCAGCCGTCAGTCGCTCGCCGAAGACCGCGGCTTACGGCGAAATCAATCGCCCATGATGACAACCAGGCACCCGAGGACCACCGCCGCCAAACTGTCCGGGACTTAGCGAAACGCCTGTCCGCGACTTAGCGGAATCCCTGTCCGGCTTTTACGAAATACGCATGCCGGTCACCTTCCGCCCTTCCATCGCTTAGAGGGTGCGGCATTCACCCCGGATTCGGTGATTCTCGGTTCGCCGGGGTGGCTGGTCTCGCACGAGGGGGGCGAGCATGCCCGGTTACGCACGATCGTGGCGCCGGCCTTCAAAAACCGCAGGGTGAAGCTGCTCGCAGCAGGTCGAGGCGATCGCCGCGCAGTTGTTCGAGACGCTGGCGACCCAGCCCCAGCCCGCCGACCTGCGGCGCCACCTCTCCGGCCATGGTCATCAGCGCGCTGATGAGCGAAGGCGCAAGCACGCTGAGCGAAGCCGAGCGGGAACAACTACCGGGATTCCCGGCGGACCGTGACGACCTGGCCCGACTTTACACCTTTGAGCCCGGCGACCTCGATCTGATCCGGCGTTGCCGAGAGGACCGCAATCGCCTCGGCCGGCACTCCTCCGACTTGAACGTGACAGTCGATGCGTCGGATTGTCCCATCGCAAATTTTGACATCCCAGCGTCCCTCGCGAGCGCTCGCAATTCGGCTGGAGGTGCCAGACAGAAAGTTCGAAAAGCTTCCAAGAACCCCAGTTAAGCTTCTTTTCTTATTATCTCTAGAACACTTAGCAGACATGAGAAACTTCCAAGTTTTGCACGTAGGCGGATGATCCACGTGGCACTCAGCCTGTAGATTATCCGCACTCTATCTAACGAGTGGGACCCTGGGCTCAAAACTCCCGGTCGGTGTATACCCAAGGGCCTGCTTCCTCGATCCGAAGCGCCGCATTGGCGACGGTCTCGTCGTCGGCATCGGGATAGTTCTCGCGAATCCATTCCTCCGCATCGATGTTCCAAGCCTCCACGAGATCGCCGGCATAGTGCTGGTGGTCCAGCGCTAGCCCGAGGTTCTCTTGGCTGCGGAAATCAGCGACGATTCCGTTTGCTAATGGAATGTCCATATCAGGCCTCTTGGTGAGTCGGGATCAATGATCCTACGGGCGGGAGTGCCAACCAAGCAAGCAAATCTCAATCGAGTCATGAATATGTGTTCTCGCGTGTGTAGTTTCAGAAAGGGAGCGGCAGGACTTGAACCCAGTGCATTGCCGCAGCAGCTGCACCTTGAAGTAGCTCATACAGCTGGCCAGCGTATGCAATAACGACAGCACCGACCGCACCCGGTATCAGACCTTGAATCCCAGCATCGACGGTTGCGTTAACACGGTCCACTAACCAGCCTCCAATGGTCCCTGCTACGCGCCGGAGCACGGTGCTGCTTGCGTGAACAGCTTCAATTGCAGGCTCAGGTGCCTGAGCTTGATGGCGAAGTTCCCCGATAGCGCGCTGAATTTCATCCAAGTCGCCTCTGGTAACAGGAAGGTCATCGATCGGACTTGGCGGATTGTTGTGGCCGATCATCCCCCGATCGCGTTGGCCGGCTCTGATCAGGTCTTCAAGTCTATCTAGGCGCTGAAGCATTTCCTGTCGAAGTTGTTCGACCGTCAGCGCGTCATCGTCCTCTACATCTTCAGGTGGGATGATGTCCGGCAGGGGATCGTTGATGCTATAGATTCCGTCGTCCTCTTCGTATGGCGCGTCATTCCCGATGTCGGTCGGAGCCCAGTCATACAAGCCGTCCTTTTCAATTTCCTCTACGGCTTTCTGCATCGTGTCGAAGTCGACAACCTCGGAAAACGTGTCCTGAATCTCTTCATCCGGGTTGTAAGGGCCACCCCAAATCCATTGGTAACCGCCCTCTGCACTTTCGTAGGGAGTCTTCTCGGCCGGATCTTCGAAGTGCTCCTGAACCACGTAACCATAAGCTCGACCTTGGCAGCCCGAGAGAGCCTACGAAATCTAGACTTCGTGAACTCTTCCTCGCCGATTGAAATGAACGGTTTACTTGACATGCCTCTCCTCGCCCTTGGCCTATATGCCAGTTTCTAGCCGCAAATGAAAAGCCGCCGGGGTGGAGACGGCTCACAGCCAGCCAGTTTCGGATAATTCAGTATCACTATCATCTTTCCGATCTTGATCGCCGAAACCCGCTCCCGACCAGCGGGAGAAGCATCGGCGGTCACACGCCACCGATCCGCGGAGCGCGTTCCGGGAGATCGGATGTAGGGCCAAGCTGGGGAAGGATTCGAACGGCACTTCTGGAGACCGTTGTGGCGGCATCGACGCTGTGCCATTTGCAGCGGGCCAATTCTCGCCCTATGGCTCCGTTTACCTCTGGCTGCAATCACGATCACCGCGACGGCGAAGCCGAGCGGCCGCAGCTGGCTGGCATCCTCTTGTGTTTTGATGGTGGAAAATCCGGCGCCAGACCGGGAAAGCCACCGCGGAAAGAGCGGGGTTGGCTTGCTCCTGGCGGATGCCGGCAGGGGTGTTCTGCCCAATAGCGATGCGCAGATGGCCGAAATTCATGAGCGGCGTCCTAGGTCTCAATCGCTGCGCAGAATGCGTGCTTCGAGCGCGGCTGCCACGAAAGCTCGTCGAGCGGCTGGTGGATGGGTCTTACCGCGTAACACCTGCAGACAGGTGTCCATCGCTATTCTGCGTTTATTGGTCTCATGGTGCAGATCCCGGAGCAAGATAGCGGCTGCGTCGTTGACGTCCAACACGATTCGCTCCGAGCTCCGGCGGCTAACCTGAACAATGACTGGCCTCTCAAATCTGATCAAGCCGGTCATCTCTCCCCTCCTCCACAGCCACTATGAGGCAAACAGCCCCGGGTCGCATTTATTTACTCAGCCGAACCCGACCACTGCATCTGCATCGCCGAACCTGGCCATTGGCGACCAAGCGATCGCCATGAGCTGCGTCTGGCCATGGTCAGGGTTGCGTGCGATCTGCGGTTTTGTAGTCGGCGGTGAGGAACTGCTTCTCATTCGCGTGGTCTAGCTGAAACCTGGACATACTGCACTCTTTGACGCGCCTCGCGCCAGTCTCAAACACGTCGTCGAAGTCTACACCTGCACTTTTCCACTGCCCGATCTGCAGGCGGCGATCCACTGCATCGCGGAGGTTGGATCTTCCAATATGGCGACCCGCTTCGCAAAGCCGAAAAAGGCATTGCGCGCCGTGCTTACCGGCTTGCGCCCATCGTATGCATCGTAGCATGCCCTGAGGGCGGCTTCGTGGATCAGGTCTCTGCGATCTTCCGGCCATTCATTGAGAAAATCGATTGCATCCGCAAGGCCGGCAATCTCTTGGATGATGTGCGTAGCGCGCTTCACGAAAACGGGGCTGCTGAAAGCCTCAGCGTTCATTCGTTCCTCCAACCTTCCAAATAGCCGATTTGCGGGAAGAGGCGCCGCACCGACGCGGCGACCATGGCACAGTGTGTTGTCAGGGCGATGACGGTTCAAGAAGAAGATCCGCGGCTGCGGCCGGGTGTGTAGCGATCCGCCAGCAGATCGTGCAATGGCTTGGTTGCTATCAAACGCGGTTGTCACTATTAAGCTATGAATTGATTTTGCACCGCCTAATCTAAGCCCGCAGGAGCGTTTTCATGACCGAAGAATCTGAGACGAAAGCTGACAACCTCATCGAACTCCGCCCATGTCGTCTCAGCCTATGTTTCGAATAATCCGGTTCCCGTCGGTGAACTGCCTGGGCTTATCGGCCAGATCACATCGCATTGAAAGGCACTACTGGTGGTACCGCACCAGAAAAGTCGGAAGCTCTCCAGCCTGCCGTACCGATCAGAAAATCGGTTACACCCGATTACATTGTCAGCCTTGACGACGGCAAGAAGTTCAAGTCGCTCAAGCGTCACCTGGCTACCCACTATGGCCTTACGCCCGACGAATATCGCGCGAAATGGGGGCTGCCGGCGGACTATCCCATGGTGGCGCCGAACTACGGTGCGGCGCGCTCGGCATTGGCCAAGACCATGGGTCTGGGCCGCAAGCCGAAGGAAACCGGGAGCGCCGGCACCTGCCAAGCGTGCCCGCAAGAAAGCCGCAGCCTGACCGCACTTTGTCAGGATTGATCAAGCAGATCCGGCATCATTTCGCACTTGCGATATAAAATTTGTGCATTGCAATATCCGCAGCTATCGGTATGATCATGTTGTCGGCCATCTACTCCTCCCAGATGTGGTGCCGACGCTGAATGGGGCGCACCTCCTCCCGCGTCTCATTCGAAATAGAGCCCGCTGCCACCTCCTCCCGGCAGCGGGCTTTTTCTTTGTCTGAGGCGCGATTTCGGTCCCAGGACCATCGCATTTAAGCGAGGCGAATTCCCCGAACTTCCAGGCCTTTCTTGCCCTGCCCGCATTGAACAAACACCTTCTGACCCTCCATCAGCATGCCGAGTCCTGAGCGGGTCAGCGCGGGGCATGAACGAAGATGTCGCTCTCACCGTTTTCAGGAGCAATCAAGCCGAAGCCCTTTTGGGGGATTGTACCACTTAACGGTGCCCTCGCTCTCCAACTGGGCACCCGTCCCGGCGGTGGACTTTCCAGCGCAACTCTCGCGGTTTGATCGCCGACCTACAGCACTCCCGAGACCTGGTGACCTCTTGGGGCTTTCTTCCGTTGTGACCTTGAGACGTGTTTTCCTCGGAAACGCCGCGGCTCCCGCCGCCTCAAGTACCCGGATGTGCAGATAGGCCTCGATGCCCTCCGGCAATTTGACAAAGCCAAAACCCTTGCTGGTGTTGAACCACATCACTTCGGCGTCGACAAGGTCCGCGGTTACGTTCGACGAACGCTGAAAGTAGATGGCTCGGAAGACTGTTCCGCAAAGAAAACGTGTCATCGTCATGGCGATGCCGGCGTGGCTGACGATGGTCTTTGTATTTGCCCATGATCGTCTCGACTTGCTTGAACAACGCATTGCGCTCTCGGCAGGATAACCTCAATCGGGCGATGCGTTCATGTCAATTCACCAGTTGGCCGCTTACCCGCTCTATCGCATTACTATTCCGGCCGACCTGTTGCCACACGAGGTCGACGATGGCGGGTGAGCAATATGTGCGACATGTCGAGCTGGCGATCGGTACGCTTCCCATATCGCACGGCAGAGGGTTCGCACTGGAGGGCGACACCACAATCAACCTTTTCGATCGTGACATGCCGCGGGCTGCCGTCTCACGCGGATGCGCATACAAAATTTCGATTTACGCGCACTTTCCCCGCACGGCCTGCAGGAGGGGAGACGGGCAGCTTGTCGTTGAGTCGCCCGGCTAGATCAACCTTGCCTGCTCAGCCTCGTGGCGTAAATTCTGCCGCGGCCTTGGCCCGATCTGCTGGATCACCAGCCCGGCCGCCAGCGAGCCGAGATCGCCGCAATGCTTCAGGCTGCGCCGCCCTTGCGTGTAGCCGTAGAGGAAGCCGGCGGCATAGAGGTCGCCGGCGCCGGTGGTGTCGACCAGCTCCCGGATTTTGGTCGCGTCGACGGTGACGGTCTCGTCGCCGCGCACGATGACCGAGCCCATTTCCGAGCGGGTGACGGCAGCGATCTTGCAGTCCTTGCGGATCTGGGCCAGCGCCGCAGCGGACGCCTTGTCGGCCTCGACATCTTCCGGCCCGAGCTCGATGCAGGCGCCGAGATAGGTGTTCATCGAGCGCTCGCCGTCTGGGGTAACGAAGATCATCGAGCGCGCCGTCGGCGGCTCGCCCTTGAGCGGCCTGGTGTCGAAGGCAACCCACTGCGCATGGATTTCGTGGGCGTAGATTTCGCCGAGCGTGTCGTTCGAGACCTTGCCGAAGAAGGCGGCGCGGCCGCCGAAGCTGGCGACGCCGGCCGCCGTGTTGCCGGCGCTGCCGCCGGAGGCTTCGATGGCCGGGCCCATGCGGCTGTAGAGCAGCTCGGCGCGCCTCGTATCGATCAAATTCATCGCGCCCTTGATGATGCCGCTCCAGAAATGCCGTCGCACTGGGCGATGATGTCGACAATGGCATTACCGATACAAAGCACGTCATAGTTCGGCATCAATGATGTCTCCGCGAACTACCCCACCGGCTTTTTGCTATGCCGGCCGGGCGCCGGTCTAGCGAGTTGCCGCATGCGCTTGATCCAGCGGCCCTCACGCAGCTGCCGGTCCTGCTTCACGCAGCAAGTCGTCGGCTCTGTCCGTCTTCTCCCAGGTGAACTCAGGCTCTTCACGGCCGAAGTGTCCGTATGTCGCCGTATTGCGGTATATCGGACGTAAGAGATCAAGCATCTTGATGATGCCTTTCGGTCGGAGATCGAAAAGCTCAAGAATAAGGCGCTCGATCCTTTTTTCCTCGACCCTTGCAGTTCCGAAAGTATTGACGAGGATAGACACCGGCGCGGCCACGCCGATCGCGTAAGCAAGCTGAACCTCGCAGACCTCTGCAAGGCCGCTGGCAACGACATTCTTTGCGACGTAACGCGCCGCATAGGCGGCGGAGCGGTCAACCTTGGATGGGTCCTTGCCCGAAAAGGCGCCGCCGCCGTGACGCCCCATTCCGCCGTAGGTATCGACGATGATCTTGCGCCCGGTAAGCCCGCAGTCGCCGTGCGGCCCACCAATCACGAACCGGCCGGTTGGATTGACCAGGAATCTGATCCCCGTCGTATCCAAGTCGGGCGGCAGGACCGGTTTTATGATCTCCTCAATGACGCCTTCGCGGACCGTGGCTTGTGAGACCGCCTCGTCATGCTGCGTCAACAGGACTATGGTATCCAGCGCCACCGGGCGGAAACCCTCGTAGCGTACGGACACTTGAGATTTCACGTCTGGACGCAGCCAGCCAAGCTGTCCCGTTTTCCGGATCTCTGCCTGTCTTTCGTCAAACGATGGGCGAGTTGGATCGGCAAGGACATCAATGTATCCGTCTCGTTGCAAGCGAATCCAAACATGAGGCCCTGATCCCCCGCGCCCTGCTCGAGATCCTGCCCTCGTCCTTCGTCAACGCCCTGGCTTATGTCGGGCGACTGCTCGGTGACAGCCAGAACGACGGCGCAACGTCGACCATCAAAGCCGATGGCATCATCGTCGTACCCAATATCGAGTATCGTGTCGCGGGCAACTTGGCTGTAATCAATCTCCGCGTGGCTGGTGATCTCGCCAGCCAGAACGACCATCCCTGTCTTCACCAACGTTTCACAGGCGACGCGCGCCTTCGGATCGGTACGGAGGACCGCATCGAGGATTGCATCGGAGATGTTATCTGCCATCTTATCCGGGTGTCCCGCGCCAACGGATTCGGAAGAGAACACGAACTGCATGGTCATGGAATGCCCTCGCTTCAAGTGTTGGAGTTAGGTGGGGAGTTTCCAGACTGGGGTGGCTTACCGGTCGAGGATGCCTGGGACGTCGAACGCAGTGCAGAAGTCGGCAACGTCTCTTCGTACGCTCGCATGAACTTCCTGATCGTCGGGCTGGCGGCAGACGGAGTCGATGAAAGCGGCGATCTGCACCATTCCCCCTCACGCATGCCCATGGACGTCACTGCCGGCGACCCCAAGCGGATTCCGCTTGTGACTGCCGGGTCGCGCGGGTCGCCCGGCACCATATTAAAGTTCGTAATGATGCCTGCCCTTGCCAGGCGCTCGGCATAGGCTTTGCCTGAGAGCGGCCGGTCCGGAGATCAAGGATCAGCATGTGATTGTCAGTCCCGCCGCTGACCAGGTCATAACCACGATCCAGAAGCGCCTCGGCCAGAGTCTTGGCATTCCTGACGATCCGGTGACCGTAGGTACGGAAAAAGGGGGTCGCGGCTTCCTGCAAAGCAACAGCTAGCACGGCACGGCCCACCTTGCAGTTGAGGAAACACCGCGCGATCAATCCGTCTGGCGAGATTGTATTTACTCGTGGGATGATAGAGCGCCTGATAGCGATCTTCATTCTTCGACAAAATAAAGCCTCCACGGGGCCCGCGGATCGACTCGTGAGACGTGCTGGTGACGACGTCGCAATGGGCCACGGGATTCGGATGCGCTCCAGCGACAATCAGGCCGCAGTGTGCGCAATGTCGGCCACGAGATAGGAGTTCGCCTCCAGAGCGATTTCTGCCATTGCAGCGTAGGGACGTGTTGGTAATCGCTGCCGGAGAAGTTGCCGGCCCAACCATGGGTCGGATGGCCGCCCTCGGGGAGAGGCAAGCCCATCACTTTGTCTCCCGGACTCAACAGTGCTCGATAGATGGCCTGATTGGCCGGCGAGCCGGAATAGGGCTGGACGTTGGCGTGTTCACTGCCAAACAGCGATTTCAAGCGCCCGATCGCGAGGGTCTCAAGCTCATCGACGATCTCGTTTCCCGCGTAGTCGCGCGCACCCGGGTACCCCTGGGCGTACTTGTTCGTGAAGATCGAGCCGGTCGCTTCCAGCACGGCTGAGGAGGCAAAGTTCTCAGATGCGATGAGTTTGAGCGTCGTCCGCTCCTGCCGTAGACCTAGTTCGTGGCAATCGACGTGGACCAAGGAAGACCATCCGTATGTGCCGGGCTCTGCGATGGCTGCGTCAGCGGAGTTCTTCATAGTAGTGTCGCGCTCCCATCTGGGCAGATCTTTTTACGATCAAGCAGCAGTCTCCTTCGACCACGCGTCTGTACCGCCTCGAGCCGCTCCAGGTCCCGCTTGTGATACCAATCGTCGCGGGGCAGGAGATCGACCAAGAATTGAACCAACCCTCCGTCCTTGCCCCCTGCATTGAGATGATATAAGGACCAAGGACGTTGTCCGTTGCCGCAAAGAAAGTCGGCTCTGGCTAGCATCCGGACGTGTCGCGCAACGTGCTCCCGACGAAAATCGAGAACCTCCGCTAGTTCGCAGACAGTCAGGTCGGCATGCGCGCAAAGGCCCAGGATCCGAAGGCGAACAAGATGTGCTGCTGTCATTAGGCGATCGATAAGTATTATCATTGGCCAGCACGCCGCCAAATAGAAGAACCGAACCCTCATCCTGCTGGCTTTGTCATTTCGCGCTCTTCGCAAATGCTGTTCGGCAGCGGAACATAAAACGCATTAGATTTCTGCCGTCACTGAACTCGAAAATTGTGGTGAGCGTACCATTGACGGCGATTTGCGATCGCAAAGATTCCATGAATTTCTTTGAAGGATCTGTTGCAACGCCTAAACAAGAACGCGACGAGATTGGCGAGGTGCTGGTAAGACGGCAAGCTGGCGAACTGCTGGGCCAAGAGGGAGGCGATCGGCGCCACCTTTCCCCAGGCGACAGTGCTAACGTGTCCATTATTAACTTGATTTCGTGTCACGGAAGGATCGTAAAGCCGTCGTGCCGACGCTCAGCGCCATCTGCCGGGGCGCGGACGCCAAGCCGGCATGAAGGCTCTGGAGGACTTCAGGCCCCGGGACTGGGCCGGCGACAACCGGCGATCACTCAGAGCTGGCAGCACGTCGTGCCTCTTCGCCTATCCGGGTGTGCGCAGCATCATCTACACGACGGATGCGGTCGAAATGTCCGCGGCGCGTCGGCGCCATTTCCAAATAGCGCTTAATCCTGGTCAGTCAGGTCACACCAGATCGATGTGGCTGACACGGAGGGCTTGTGCCAGTTCATAAAGCGTCACGATGGTGGGGTTCCTTTTGCCCTTCTCCAGCCCGCTGATGTACTGCTGGCTGAATCCGGAGATCTCGGCAAGCTGCTCCTGCGTCAAGCCGGTCTTCTCCCTGATCCTACGTGCATTTCGTCCGACCAGCTTGCGCATATCCATGCGCGGAGGTCAGCGGATCACGGGCCTTGAGTTTATCAACTATAATATGTAATCCGCATTGTCATCGATTTGCCCGAACCATCTGCCGCGAGGGCAGCAAATCCAGGGGATGCGATTTCGATGACGTTGGTCGCTCAAGCCAAGCACAGCACGAGCTATCGGTCACGCAAGCGACGCACACGTGCGAGAACCCCGCAAGGGCCGATTTCGAGCGCTTCGGCTACGTCGAGGAACTCAATGAAGTCCATGCGACGTTCACCCCCCTCATACTTGGCCACGAAAGACTGCGGGCAGCGAAGCGCTTCGGCAACCTTGGCCTGGGTTAAGCCCTTGTTCTTGCGCGCCGCTATCAGCTGTTCCAGCAGCCGGCGTTGGCGGGCGATCGAAGGATCTCGGCATCCGACGATGCATTAAGTCTATTCCGATCGCGGATCGAGCATCCTTGCCGGCTCAACCTCCAGCACCGTAGCGAGCTTCTCGACCATGTCGATGGTAGCAGCATATACACTGCGCTCAAGAGCGCTGATGTAGGTTCGATCAACACCAGCTTCATGTGCCAGCGCCTCCTGCGAGAGCTTCTTTTTCTCGCGAAGCCTACGCAGATTGCGGGCAAAGACCTCTCGGATTCCCATACGCGAGAGGCCACCCTCTTGTTGAGGATTTCACCACGGAGTATACTCTACAAACTAGGAGCAACTGGCACGAGCATCGACTTTGCCCGAACTACCTGCTGTTAGAGTGCGATCTGACGATGACTATCGCTCAAGGTCACCGCTGTAGGTCACGCAAGCTGCGCCAGGGAGCGAAGCCGAATGGTCTAGACCCATGTCGAAGAAAGCGGGCTCAGTTCACTGGCGCGCCATCAAAATCGATTTCGGCAATCCGGGATGGGCCGGATCGCCTTTGTTACTGCGGCGGCCGAATCAACTCACAAGGATCAACGTCAAGCGCTTTTGCGAGCCGGCCAAGCACACTGACGCTTGCGGAAACCCGAGCACGCTCGATCGAACCAACATAGCGCATGCTGAGCTCTGTGCGGGCAGCCAATTCTTCCTGCGTCAGGTCCTGATCATGGCGCAAACGACGCATGTTGATCGCCATGACCTCCTTGAGGTCCATGGCAAGATAGGGACCAGAACCGGAACTATCGTTCTAGGAACGATCGTTCCTATTCGATATGATTAGCCCAACGAGGAGATGTCTTGTCCTATCCGATGACGACAAACCCGAACCGCAGGAGGTCGCGATGAAACCCAAAGTTCAAGACGAAGTCCCGTGGTCGGACCGTCTGACCGCTTACGACAACGAGCACTTCACGATCTATATGAGGCTCCTGGACGCGTCCGCCGACGATGCCAGCGAAGACGAGATGGCGCAGCTCGTCCTCGGCATCGATCCGATGCGAGAACCTGAGCGCGCCCGAATGGCGGTTCGCAGCCATCTCGATCGAGCAAACTGGATGGTTACGACTGGATACAAAGAACTGTTCGCGCGCTGACCGGCCCCAGGTGAGCTATTCCAATTACTTTCAGGCGAGGAAATCCAGATAGCCACGATCCATGAGCATGTGACCGCGCCGGACAGCACGGGGAATGCGATCGCGAAGGTGGTTGCGCGGATCCGTCCAGTCGACCTGGACGCGTTGCCGGCCCAACAGGGCCCTTGCGATTTGACGGTGCGATGCACCGCCTAGCGAGCCGTCAAGCGCCTGGATGACAAAGCGCAGACGGCTGGCGCGGGCCTCGGGCGGAAACAGCCTGTCGGGAAGTTGTCCGGTCGCGTGAAGAGCATTGAGGCATTCGAACGCATTCAACTGCTGTTCATCCGATCGGCGGGCCAGATCGCGTCGACGGAAAGCCGAACGGGGCGCAAAACGTCCGCGCCCTGCACAACCAGTTGTAAATCCGGTGAGCATTTCGCAGCATGATATGCCGGCGACCGTCCGCCGTGATCAGAGTGCCGCCCGACATGGCAAGGCAACGAGATCAAACGAAAGCGTTTCGGGCGACAATGCCTTTTCCGCAATGACCGGCAGAACATGAGGGCATTGGCGGAAGCACCAGAACACAGCCGCATCATGCCTCAACGAGCTTGCGAACAGGAGCCCCCACCGCGTCAGATCGAGCGACGATCTCACCACTTCTACGTCGAAGCGCACTTTTGCAAATTATGCCTGCTCAAGCGATTTTCTCAAGTCACGCTCGAAGGCCGGATTGCGCCGCAGAAACTCCCAGGCCCAGCCGCGTTGCGTCAGGTGCCGCGTATAACGATAGGATTTCTCATCCTGCCAGTCCGGCCCGTCGGCGTCATTGCCTATCATAACCATGTCAGGCGCCCGTGCAGAGTACCGGCGCCCACAGCACGGGACCGCCAAGATCGCCATTGTGGCGTACCGCAGTAAGGCTCTCCTCTGAGACATCCAAAAAGCCGGCAACGGCGCGCGTGGTGCCGATTGTCTGGGGCTTACCCATCCGGACCAGCGGCCATCCGGCGCGACGCAGGATTCGCTCCATGCGCAAATCCGTAACCGTGACGATATGGGTGAGTTGCCCTGACAAACCGAACTCGATCATGCCCGCGAGAAGTTCATAGGTGGCAACGGCTATACCTCCCACTGCCCTTCGGTGCAGACGGTGGAAGATCAATGCGAAACGGCTGGTTTCCCAGACACTCGGTTCTCTGGGGTGCCGCTCTCTTCCCAACAGCCTCGAAAAGACATCTCGCAGCATCGTCGGCCCCCCCTCGAGGGCAGAAGGCGTACGCCGCCCCCGACGCGACCGGCGGAATCGCGCAACACGAGATAGGGCGGTTTCAGGGAAATCGAATGAATCGATCTCGAAGCCGCCGGTCGTGCCCACGTTCCAGTCCAGCCGTTCCTTGAAAACGCGGTAGCGCGGCGGTGCATTTCGTGAAGTTCGTTGGTAAAGGCGCCGTACCAGCCGGGCGCAATAAGCTCAATCATGATGGTCTCCTCGCAGGTATGACCCTGCCATTGGAGGCGAACCTTCATGCCGCGACTGCCTGTGCAATTGCACAGGTGGATCAAAGAGGGATTATGTTCCTCAGAAAATTGATGATCGTGAGGAGGCCAGCAGCATCACCGCCTGATTTTTGGTGCGCACGCCGAGCTTCTTCTTCGCATTGTCCAGATGGAAAGCGGCTGTGCGCTCCTTGATTCCCAAGATGCAGCCGATCTCCCAGGCGGACTTGCCCTTCGCCGTCCATTGCAGGCATTCGTACTCACGGGGCGTCAGCGAAACGCCGTCCACCGCCAGACCACCCGAAAGCTTGCGGCGAACGCCAATGTGAAAGCACGTCGCCATAATCTCGAGCGTCTGTTCATATTGCTCGGCGATGCGCAGGAAAGTCGGATCAAGCCTGTCTGCCGCGAAGGTCATTGCAGCAACTCCCCCGCGGCGATCGACAAGTGGAATCGTCAGTCCGCAGCAGATGCCGAATTCGGCAGCCTCATCGAAAAGCTGTTGTTGTCGCCTTGAAATGCCGGCATGACCGAAATCAGGTCCCCACCGAAAGGGAAATCCGCTGTATCTTGCCCATCCAATGACCGGGTCGATCCTTTCATATTGGTGGCGCAAGTAGTGCGACGTCCAGCCGGAATGATAGTTCGATATCAGCCTCGGCTTTGTGACGCCATCAGGCACCAGAGACAGATAGGCGAATGCGCGAATGTCGAAGGCGCCGACCGCGTTAGCCAGTGCGTCACGCAAATCGACCTGATCGACGCTCAAAGACAATTGTTCCAGCAAAGTTTTGAAGACGAGCTGCATTTTCTCCTGCGGCTGTTTTCAATTAACCTGGGATCCTCTTGCTTCTGGCCAGCTACGACGGCGAGCAGACTCGCCCCCGAGATATTCGACGCTGGAGAAATTCACCGCGATGATTGCTCCCCCGACGTTCGAACATGTGAAGGGAGGTATGTGCGACCTGTCGTCAGCCGCGCGTCGGGAGCTGCGATGGTGGGCAGTTGCCATGGCGTAATAGAAATGTTCGAAGCTCGATGTGCCATTCGGATATGCAGATGACCTCCTTCTCAAACTCTCGATTGCGGACTCGCCACAATCACCCTGTTTCAGCGGGTCAAAAATGGCACCCTGCCGGTAGGGAGGTACGCCGGCAGGGTGCGCCGCACAATCGCCCTGGTCGTTGAGCAACAGGACAGCGGCGGCAGAACTGATTGAATTCCAACTTGCGATCGAAGTAATCCGGAGCATGCTGGGTGGGTCAGGTAGAGTTTGATGTCGAGCCGACGAGGCCGGTCACTTGTGAGTGTATCAGCTTCATCGGACCGCTTTGCGCGATTAACCTTCCATTAGCGCAGGGAATCGGCGTTTTATCGCTGAATTCGCATAACCAGCGGGCTGGCTCCGGTTGACGAAGCAGGCCTGTGACGATGATGATCTGTCGCTGCTGAGATCCACTCCATGGTGAGCTGGCGAACCTTACGTTCGAGCGCATCGATCCGCGAAGCATGGGCCCAAACACGCGACCGACTCCAGGCGCGGGCAACCGGTGATCGGATCCGGTTCGTAGAGCTTGTCGAAGCCGGCATAGGCGTCGGCGTGAAGGAAGCCGGATTCCGGCGCTAGCAGGGCTTGGGCGTGCTCGCCCTTGCGGTCAAGCGAGTAGCGATAGAAAGCCGCCGGCGGATTGGGCGAGCCCCGTGCCTTCGTCGCGCACAATGACCCACAGCCGGCCGCTCTTGGTGCGCCCGCGTCCGGGATCCTGAACCGGGGTCAGTGTGTCGTCGGCATGGGTGGCCGGGCCGGCGCGAGCGTAGTCGCCGATGCGCTCGGCCACCGGCGCCACCAGCCAGGCGGCGGCCTGTCCGACTCAGTCGGCCAGGATCGATCGATTCAGGTCGACGCCCTCGCGAGCGTAGATGCCGGACTGTCAGTTCAAAGGCGTCGCATATTTGGAAACCAGCACATGACGATCAATCCTTGGCCGGGCCTACCGGCTCGATCGTCAGGCTAGGCATCGCCTGCTGGGTGATGGCCTCGCAGTCCGGCAGCTCAATTTCGGCCGCACATGCACGACGACTTTGAAGTGTGACGGCACATATTCCAGCACCTCGCGTTCATCGTCGCTGATCCTGCCCAGCCGCTCGGAACCGCAGGTCGGGCGGGCACAGACCCCGGCGTATGTGACGACCTCGCGCGGCAGATGATCGGGGCATCGGCCGGCAATTGTCGGGCGGCTGCTGATGCGCCAGTGTTCGGACCAGATCAAGAAGGTCAGCCTCGAGCTGGGCGGCAATGCACCTTTCATCGTCTTCGATGACGCCGATGTCGACGCCGCGGTTGACGGGGCGATGCAGGCGAAGTTCCGCAATGCCGGTCAGACTTGCGTCTCGGCGAACCGCCTTTGCATCTAATCGCGTGTGCACGATGAGTTCGTCGAAAAATTCGTGGACAAAGTCCGCCACTTATCGGTTGGCGACGGCTTCGCTCCGGGAGTGGACATCGGACCACTCATCGACAAGCACGCTCTGGCCAAGATCGAATCCCACATCGCAGATGCCGTTGCCAAAGGCGGCACGATCCGATGCGGGGCCGAACGCATCGGCAAGCGTGGCACGTTTTTCGAACCGACGGTCCTCACCGAGATTTCCAGCGTGATGGCGGTAGCGCGGGAGGAGACATTCGGGCGGCTGGCGCCGATCATTCGCTTCGACGATGCGGATCAGGTCGTGCGTGATGCCAATGACACGATCTACGGCCTCGCGGCGTGTTTCTATGCATCAAACCTGAAGCGTGTCTGGCGTGTGGCCAAGGCATTGGAATATGGCATGGTTGGCATCAACACGGGGCGCATGTCTTCGGAAGCAGCGCCCTTCGGCGGGATAAAGCAGTCTGGTATCGGCCGGGAGGGGTCCCGCCATGGCCTCGAGGACTATCTCGAAATGAAATACCTCTGCATGGGTAGCATCTGAAGACCTGCGTGCGGGTTCGCAGATCGGGGACGCAAGCGGCGACCTCGACTATAGGCCCTCGAATGGGAGCCGACCGGCGGCTCCGCAAGCCGAGCAAGGCGCAAAATGGTAGCCCAAAAAGCGTGCAGCTAATTCTATCGCGGAAGCGCAGCGCAACACCCCAAAGAGCGCGCAACGTCGCTAACCGGAGAACTACGCCGAGCGTCAAGAGCGGTCCTGGTCGAAACGGCGGGACAAGCGATCCACACCGCCAGGTCGGAAGAGGCGCTCGGCATAGTTCGAAGGTCACAGAAATCGCCAAAATGAGCCAGGTCGATTCCGCACGCTGGCCGGCCTCGAGGGCTTCGTCGATAGCTGGCCCCAACAGCGACATCGATGCCAAGTGCCGAGCTGACCGCTGCAGCTCTCCCGTCTACGCATCGCTTGCTCCCTGGAGGATGACAAGGCGAGAGCCACAAAAATCGCCTCCCGGAATTTGCCTCAGCAACTATCGAAGCATCCATTTTTGCTTTCAGCGGCTTAGCCAAAAACGGCCAAGACGCCTGCCAAACAAGGCTGTGTCGTAAAACCGATAAAGCCGACACAATTGTCGGATGTCGCCGAGCACGGTGAGCGTGAAACCACCACCGCTTGCGCACCGGAACGCTCCCACCGCGCTCCGGCACGCCATCGGCTCGACCCTCGTAGCCGGCCGCCGCGGCAAGCGCGAGGATCTCTCCAGTCTGCTTTGACGCGCCGTTCACTGATTAGAACTTCAGCGAGTTCGCGATGTGACGCTCCGGCGAGCGATCCGTCGAGCGCGCGAAGGACGAAGGTCAAGCGGGAGCCGCGTTTTTCTGGGGCAAACAAGCGGGCGGGCAGCTGTCGACCTAGACTTAGAGTTTTGAGGCATTCCAGCGCCCTCAGCCGATGCTTCGAAAGCATCGCGGGCCAGATCGCCTCGGCACTCAGGCTAACAGGGTGCAAGATATCCGCGCCCTCGACGGCGAGTTGGAGGGTATGCTCCCTGTTGCCGAGGAGCACATGTTGGCTCTTGTCCGGGACGAGTAGGACCACCGCACGACATGGCAAGGCTGCCAAGTCGAACGGCGATGTCGTCGAGCATTCAGACAGCTGTTGCGCGACGACCGGCAGCACATGGACGCACCCGCGCGGACACCAGAACACGGCCGCACAGCGCGCATAGGACTCTGCGAAACAAAACACCCCAGCGCGACAGGTCGCCGGCCGACGCGATTACGTCCAGAAAGGATTCGCGAGACAGAGCATTGGCCTGCTGGCGCACAGCGAGAAGATCACGCTGGAATGCTGGATTGCGGCGCAAGAACTCCCAAGCCCAGCCGCGCAGCGTCAGACGAGCGGTGTAGTCGTAGGATCCTTCATCCTGTCACTCAGCCTGATCAGCGCCCGCCAGAAGAACTCTAGTCATAGCTGTGAGGCCGTCCGAGGTCATCTTCACTTCGCGAAGCACCGGCGCCCAAAGCACCGGACCGTCCATGCGATCGTTTCGTCTGACCGTGTACCATTGGAACTGTTCAGGACAGGAGACGTACGCACCAGCGACCCTACCGTCAAAACGCTACAGCACTAGGGAGAGCCGCCTGAGCGGGTCGGTGAAATCGGTTCAATGACGTATCGACGCCTGCGCCCGATACCAGATCTTCCTCGAGGACGCGGTTGCGCGGACGGTGGATGGTACGTGGTTCGTCGGCAGAGTTATCGTAGCGTACAGTGCAATGAGCTCGGTCATCGAAGGCCTCCTCGCGGAAATTCCCCGCCATTGGAGGCGAACCTTCAGGCTATGGCAGCCTGTAAAGTTGCACAGGTGAAGCTGATCAACTAAAAAACGAACCGCCAGACGCGCAATGGTTTCTGGTTGTGCTCACGCTAACGTGCTCTGCGGGGCGTTATCGAGATGGAATGCGGCCGTGCGCCGTTGACCCGGTGCAGCCGATTTCCATGCAGACTTGCTCCGCAATGCAATCGCAGGAACACCAATTCGCGCAGCGTCAGCGACACATCCTACACCTTGGCCGTCTCGCCGAGATACTTCACTGAGCCGAAGCGCGGGTCTGCCCTGACGCCTCGTACCGTGCATTGGATGCGGGCCGACTGCAGGCCAAAGTGCCCAGTCCCATGCGTGCCTTCGAACGCAGCTTGCTGCCGCGATGAATGACCTGAAATACGTCAAGCGGGCGGTGAAACAGAACCTGCGCAAACAGGGGTCGACCACCGATCATGTCCCCTTTTCCTGGGGTTCCGAGCCTTTCCGCTGGCGGCGTGTTGATTGGACGCGCAGCCGCCTTTGTCGCTCAGACGGTGCATCAACTCATCGGTGGCGATCGAAGCCGGGTACGTGAAGCGTGTTGGAGTGAACGTGTTGTGTTCGTACCAGGTTCGCTGTGCATTCACCGCTTGAGTTATGCCGGTCTCCTGAGAGCTAGCACACCAGGCCGACGATGCGCTTGCGCAGCAGTGATTGTCGGGTCCCCAACAATGTCGGACATGAGATACGCCACTATCAGATGATCGCACTGTTCTGACACGATTTTCCCAGTTGGCACGGCACATGCGGCCCTATGCGCAAACGCGTTGCCGCGCCGCCGACTGGGAGCCAGAACTATCCATGATCACCTTCGCCGAAACTGCGGTCGCCGCAAACACTGAGCTTTCCTGAGCGGACCGAAGCCTTTGCGCTTTCATTCCTCCGGTTGTCCCGACATGACCGAATTCGATTTCCGCCCAACACTGAATGCACCCGACGATGACCCCCATCTCTGGCTTGAAGACGTAGAAGGCGAACGGGCACTTGCGTGGACCGCCGGCCAGTCGGCAAAGACCCTGAAACAGTTCGGTGGAACGCAGTTCGAGCGCGACCGCGCGGCTCTGACGATGATTTTCGACCGTTTGACAGGATTGCTACGATTAGGCGCCGCGGTCAGTACCTCTACAATGTCTGGCAAGATGCCGGAAATCCGCGCGGGCTGTGGCGCCGGACCACCCTTGCCGTTTACATGAAGGCGGATCCCCAATGGGAGGTACTGCTCGATCTGGACTTCCTCGCCGCGAGAGACGGAGAGGACTGGATTTGGGGCGGCGCGTCGATCGAGCCCGAGACGCGGGAAAGAGCCGTTCTGCGCCTGTCGCGCAGCGGCAGCGACGCGGTCGTACATCGCGAATTCGACTTAGGGTCTCTCAGCTTTGTCGCCGACGGTTTCAATCTCCCGGAGGCCAGGGGCAACATTGAATGGCTCGACCCCAACACGCTTCTGCTTTCCAGTGCGCTTGGTCGTGGCATGGCCACCCGCTGCGGCTATCCGCGGACCATGCGGCTGTGGAAGCGAGGCGCGGACCCGCTCACTGCACCGGTAATCTTTGAGACTGGTTCCGAGTCCAACGGCGTGTATGGCTATCTGAATCGCACAGCCGAGAGCGAGCGCATTTGGTTCTTCGAGAGGCCGGCCTTTTTCGAGGTGATAGGCCGGATCGGCGACAGGAGCGGGCCGAAAATTGAGCTCGACCTTCCCCGGGATGCCCTGTGGAGTGAATTCGGTGACTGGTTGGCGGTAAAACCGCGCAAAGCGTGGAGGGTTGACGGGACTACCCATGCGGCCGACGCGCTGATCGGCATCTCGTTTTCGTCCTTCATCGCCGGCGAACGCCATTTTAGGACCGTTTTTGAAACGGGCGAGAGGCGCTCCGAGCAGTCATTCTTCTGGAATGACGGGAAGCTCATCATCTCCTACCTCGTCAACCTCGTTCCGCATTTCGAAATGTTCACGCCCGGCCGCCAGGAATGGACGCGCCGGGCACTGGACACTCTGCCGCCGAAGGAACTGTTCAGCTCTGGGCGCTCGATGCGGAACAGCACGAGATCAATGGAGAGGTCCTCATTTTGGCTGAGGATCCGATCACACCGCCGCAGCTTCTCCTATTCGATCTCTATGCCGCGCCGCCTCTCGGCGCTCCAGCAATCCTGAAGCGCAGCCCGGAGAATTTCGACGCATCCGGGCTGGTCGTCACGCGCCACGAGGCAGTCTCGACCGATGGTGAAATGGTCCCCTATACGCAGGTCGGCCCAGCTAACAGGAACGCGGGTGCCCCGGTTCACCTCACCGCCTACGGCGGGTTCGGCGTATCGCGCCTCCCCTACTACAACTCCTCGATTGGCAAGCTGTGGCTCGAACGCGGCGGCACGTCGGTGGTGGACTAACATTCGGGGCGGAGGCGAGTTCGGCAGCCGTTGGCACGACGCCGGGCGGAAGGAGGGCAAGCGCCTCGCCATGACGATTTCGCCGCGGTTGCCGCCGACCTCGTGCGAAGGGGCGTCACACTTCCGAGGCGGATTGCCGCCGAGGGCGGCTCAAATGGGGGCTTCGGCGCGCTGTTCTGCGTAGTTCCGCTTGTCGACATGCGCCGCTACACCAAGCTCCTGGCGGGCGCGAGCTGGATCGACGAATATGGCGATCCCGACAAGGCTGACGATTGGGCTTTCCTGAAGGAAATCTCCGCCTATCACGCCGCAACGCCGGGACAGCCCTATCCGCCTATCCTGCTCGCCACGATGAAACGCGACGACCGCGTCCACCCGGGCCACGCACGTAAGATGGCCGCAAAGCTGCAGGCACTTGGCTATCCCGCCTACTTCTACGAGCCCGGCGCGGGCGGCAGGCCGCGGCACGAACAACGGGGAGCGGGCCGCCTTCATTGCCCTCGGCAACTATTTCCTTCGAGTGCGATCGGCTGGCAAACCGATGGCGTGAGTGGGGCAAGACCCACAACCGACGCCTCAATAAGTGAACAGCGGTCAATAAGTGCGAGCACGGCGCAGTAGTGCGTGTACGGTTTACGAAAGACGCACGCCAGCGCTCTGTAGATAAAGGAGGATTATCTACAGTGCATCCTGTCATTTCTGAAGAGCAAGGAGAAAATATCATGGCAACGAACCAAATTAGCGTGGCGCGGGGAGTAACAGCGGCCATCGTCCTGATGCTGGCGGGACAGCAGGCAGTCGCGGCAGACCTTCCAGAAGTCCCGTGCGACCCGCAGGAGGGTGCCTCGATCACGGAATGGGCAAGCCCCTTGGCAGCTTCGCCTGCGCACCTTGGAGATCATCACTGAGGATTCGGGCTACGTCAATGGCGTGGCCGGCTCCGCTCTTTCTTATTCGGATACTGTGGCGCCTGAACTCGACATCTCATATTTCTTCACGGACAACATCGCGGCACAGCTTATCCTAGCCACCACCTACGCCAACATCGCAGGCGGAGGAACGATCGGCGGGCGGGGGAGCATCGGCAGGGTCTGGCTGCTGCCGCCTACGCTGACATTGCAGTACCATTTCACCGATTTCGGCGCTTTCAAGCCCTATGTCGGCGCCGGCGTGAACTATACGATGTTCTATAATCAGGATGCCGGCACCGCGCTGCAGGTCGGATTCGACTACATGGTGGATCGGCACTGGGGCGTCAACTTCGACGTGAAAAAGATTTTCCTGAGGCCAGACTTCGACGTCATCGTGGCCGATGCCAAGCTGACGGGGAAAGCGAAGCTCGATCCATGGCTGATAGGCGCAGGTGTTACCTATCGTTTCTGATAACAAAGGCTAAGCAGCTTCAGCCCGCCGAGTTCCGTCGAACGGCGCCTCGTGCGCCCTTTTTCGTCGCCGCCCGCCAGGTACTCACCTCTCTGCGTGTGGCCGCGTATAGCCAGAGCGATAGCCGAGACGCTCCAGCGCGCGCTCGGTGTTCGAAGCGCCCCGCGCGTGGTCCATCTCGGCTTCGAACCACCTCCTGCATCGCCGCGCGGATCACCGCGTGCAATCCATCCGGGCGAAAGCAGAATAACTTTGACGGCGGCTATGCGGTTTCGAATTTGCAGAACTAGCAGCACACTTCCAACAAAACCACCTTTCTATCAGTTCGGACAAGCCATCCAACATCTCCTGTCGGTTTGTCGGATTCCCGACTGGGGGTTGACAACCAACCTCTTGTTTGGCCTCAGGCTAAATAGCTGAAGCCAAACGCAGAATCTTTTCTTCGCCTCGATCAGCCAACTGGCACGAGGTTTGCAAAGTTCGTTACAGGGCGACGGATGCCGCCGGCCGGCTTTTTTCTCCTGGTGACGAAGCGATCTATGGAAGAAGTAACATGTCAGGCTGCATCCGATCCGCATTATACGGCAGCAGGGGGCACCGGTCAGCCCGCAAATGCGTTCCGGGGCTACGCATGCGATCTTGACTAGCACCATTGCCGTTACTTTTCCGTGTGGCGATCCATTACCGAGGAGGAAAGTGAATATGAAAAAATTTGTTGCCGCCAAGCTCCATGGCATTACCGTGACCGATGCGGACCTGAACTACCACGGTTCGATAACTCTGGATCCAGATCACTGTGAGGAAGCGGGTATTCTTCCGTTGGAATTCGTCGAGATATGGAACAAGGCTTCAGGGGCGCGAATCAGCACATACGTCATTTACGGTGAGAGGGGTTCTCATTGCTGCGTTATGAATGGCGCCGCTGCTCGAACCTGCCAGGTCGGGGATGAGATAATCATTTGCTCCTCGCTATATGTTGAGAAGCACCAGCTCGCAGAGATAAAACCGCGAGTGCTGACGTTCAACCCAGACAACTCTATCCGCGAGCGCATGTTCTACGATGCTAGGGTCAAAGAAGATGGAACGATGACGTTTGCCGTTTGCGGGGGGCCTCCTGGCAGCAACGCCTGAAAGGGTCCTAAGTCGCGCCAGTCGCTGATGGCTCATGGGTTGAATCAGCGCTGCGGAATCAAGTGGAGACCACTCCTAGTTAGTCCAGAGGCTCTGCGCGTGCGAGCCGGACCCTGCAACTCATTCCAAAGGGGCAATCTATGCAATTTGCGCTCATCTATGGCGGCCGGTCGGTTGAGCACGACTGGTCCATTGCGATGTATAATTACGTCGCTAAGTTCCTCAATAATGCGCCCGACTCCGATATTTCAGCGGTCGCCATCTACTATATCTCTCGATTTGGGGACGTACTCAGGCTCTTGCTGGAAGAGGGTCGGCTTCCCAGGCACGAAGAGTTCGCAGCTCGCGCCGAGATGCATCCAATTGCTTCTCTCGCTCACTTACTCAAGAGCGATGGCCATTTCGTCTTTTCACTTCTTCAAGGCCAGGACGGAGAGGATGGCCAAATGCAGGCCCTCGCCCAATTCCATGACATTCAAGGCAGCTTTGGCGACAAGACTGCAGCCGTGCTTTCAGCCGATAAATATCTGCAAGGAATAGTTGCCAATCGACTTTGCCCTGAGTTGACTCCCATTCCGATGGTCCACGTCTGCCAAGGTAATCTCGAAACCGGCATCGAAGAGGCCCTGCTGCATCTTGCTGGCCCCTGTGTCCTCAAACCGAACACGCTCGGAGGTTCGTTCCTAACGGAGTGCACAGACGAGCTCTCGGAGAACGGCCTCCGTTCCTATTCCGAACGAATCGCTCCGTATGACCCCTCGTTCTTGGTCCAGCAGCGAATTGTTGGAACGGAGTACACCTGCGGCGTCTTAATTGATCGCCATGAGATTGCCGCGCTTCCGGTCGCTCGGATCAACAATCCCTTAGGCTTTCTTGGGTATGATCAGAAGACAAAGGGCGGCTACTCTGTTGAATTCCACCACGAAAAGAACATCCTTCAAACTCGTATTGCCTCGGTTTCTATACGGATTGCTCGCAAATTCCAGCTTCACACATTCGGACGTCTCGATTTCATCGTTGACGAGCAGCAACGTGTTTACTTCTTCGAAGTGAACTTGGTACCGGGCATGACGGCAGGAAGTATCTTTCCCAAAATGCTCGCAAGAGCCGGCTTGGACCTTCACCACATCATTCGATTAGCTGCCTCGAACGAGACGTATCAACGGCGTCGAGAAGAGACTCGTAAGATCGAGACCAGCCGCATCCGCTATGGACTGCCTTTAACGGTGGCATCCTAGTTCTTCTTGCCTCACAGAATGTTGCAATCAGCTTGTCACGCAATGCGTCACTGCGAATGCTCACGATGACGGTTGAATTCGACAATCTTGCCTGGAACTTGAATGAGTTCCGAACTATCTGCCTGGTGCTAGTGTTGCGGCTGTCCGACGCCTGTGGAACTGGGCTTGATGCGGTTACTCGCCGCTTGACCCCACGGCTGCGCAACTTTCTTCGTCGCTCATCTCCACGCAGGGAGGTAGCGTCCCTACAGGTGGTGTAGCTCGGCGGTAGCGAAGCCGGTCGCGAGCGCGCCCTCGATAGCGATGTAGATGCTATGGGCGGCGGCGAGCGTGTGGCACCCTCGACGCTGTTGAGCAGCTACCTAAGGAGCGCCCCATGTCACCATCCTTTGATGCAAGCAAATCCCGTACCGCCCTTGATCAGGACAGCACGTTGGTCGCAGTGATTGAGATGAGCCAGACAAAGTGGCTCATAGCTGCGACGGTCCCTGGCTTTGAACGTAACCCTCTCAAGAAGCTCGATGCCGACCCGGATTCGGTGTTCAGGCTGTTGCGCCGCTGGCGCAGCGAAGCCATCCAAGCCGGGCGTGGAGTCCGGCGCATCGTTGTCGCCTATGAGGCTGGACGCGACGGCTTTTGGTTGGCGCGCTGGCTCCAGGCGCGCGCTGTCGAAGCTTATGTCATACATCCATCGAGCGTCGCGGTTTCCCGTGAGCATCGGCGTGCCAAGACCGATCGCCTCGATACCGAACTGCTGATGCGCGCCTTTCTTGGCTGGCTGCGGGGGGAGAAGCGCCACTGCAGCATGGCAGCCATCCCAACCATCAATGAGGAGGAGGCCCGCCGTCCGAACCGTGAACGAGACAATCTCGTCCGCGAACGTACACGGATCGTCAACCGCATCAAGGCAATCCTCGCTCGCTTCGGCATTCGCGCCTTCAAACCCAATCTGCGCAAAGCTGCCGAGAAACTGGAGGCTCTGCATACGGCGGAAGGTATGCCCCTACGGGAACGAAGCCGAGCCGAGTTGCGCCGTAATCTCGGACGGCTTCACCTGTTGCGTGAACAAATCCACGAGATCGAACAGGAGCGGTTGCGGCGGCTCTCGGTGGTTCCGGACACGGAGAAGGGTCCGCTCGCGATGGTTCGCCTTCTTGCGCGGATCATCGGTGTCGGTATCGAGACTGCGGACATGCTGGTGAATAAGATTCTCTCACGCGGCCTGCGTGATCGGAGAGCCGTCGCCCGCTATGCCGGACTTACCGGGGCGCCGGATGAGAGCGGCCAACGCAGGCGCGAGAAAGGTCTTGCGCGGGCCGGCAACGCTCGCGTCCGCTACGGCATGATCCTACTGGCTTGGCGGTTCCTCCAATTCCAAAAGGACAGCCCGCTGGCGCACTGGTTTTGCGCGAGAACGGCCGATGGCCGTGGCGGTACGCGCAAGACAATGATCGTGGCTTTGGCGCGCAAGCTACTGATTGCCTTCTGGCGACTTGTCACGACCGGCGAGATCCCGACGGGAGTAGCCCTGCGTCCGGTATAAAGCATGGAGGAGCGTTCGACAGGACGAGCATTGAAGTTTGGCAGCTGCAATAGCGTCTGCCGATAACGATCCGAGGTGGTGGTGATCCCGGTCGCTCATATGGCTTACGACGCCGCGCTGTAGAATGGCCCACCGCCCGGAGCTTCGCCGCCGATGCGTATGGCTGCATCATGGTTTTTGATCCGCGAGGATCAACCGCATACAAGCTTGCGGCGCGTTTACGGCGCCTGATGGCGAGCTCCCCTCGGTTTGCAAGTTATAGACCTCTACGAACAGGCACCTGCCGGCTCAATGTAACGCTGCCGCCGTGCTCGTGACCATCAAGGGCAAGTCGCTTCGCGATGGCCAAAGGCCCACCCTTGACCGTCACTGCGCGCGGCGCCCCCAATGAACCCCGGAGCCAAAGCAGGAACAAATGGGGCGCCACAGCTGAACAAGGAGACGGAACGACTGAAAGATCACCTTGACAAATATTACCCCATACAAGCGAGCGTGCGGCTTTGCGGTGGTCATCAGTTCGGCGGTAGGGTCGGTTTGCTGACCCCAACCTAATTCGAAGGAACCATCGATGACCAACGACATGATGAACCTGCGCGCTCATGGAGAAGACTCCGGATTCCGATCTCTTGCGCGAGATGATTGGCTTTGCCGCCGAGCGGCTGATGGAGCTGGAGGTTGGCGCCGCCTATGGCGAGAAGAACCCGTTGCGCACGGCCCAGCGCAACGGCTATCGCGAGCGCGACTGGGAGACGCGGGCCGGCACCGTGCGCATCCCCAAGCTCAGGAATGGCTCCTATTTCCCCGGTTTCTTTGAACCGCGCCGCATGGCCGAGAAGGCGCTGACCGCCGTCATCCAGGAGGCCTACGTCCAAGGTATCTCGACCCGCTCGGTCGACGACCTGGTCAAGGCTATGGGCATGTGCGGCATCTACAAAAGCCAGGTCTGCCGGCTGTGCGAAGAGACCGACGGCAAGGTCAAAGCGTTCCTTGAAAGACCCATCGAGGGCGCCTGGCCATATCTGTGGATCGACGCCACCTACCTGAAGGTGCGCCGCGGCGGCCGCATCGTCTCGGTCGCCGTCATCATCGCTGTCGGCGTCAACGCGGACGGCCGGCGCGAGGTGCTGGGCATTGAGGTCGGCACGTCTGAGGCCGAGCCGATCTGGACGGAGTTCTTGCGCAAGCTGACCCGCAGCGGCCTGCGCGGCGTCAAGCTCGTGGTCTCCGATGCCCATGAAGGAATCAAGGCGGCCGTCACCAAGGTGCTGTGCGCGACATGGCAGAGGTGCCGCGTCCATTATGCCGATGTCCGGATTATGCCGACCTTGGGGGTGAGTGTCGGCTTCGGAGGCGGTGATCGCTGCGATGGGGTCCGCATAATCAGAGCGCC
>NZ_JBVVQA010000045.1:0-46984 GCF_055811455.1 Mesorhizobium sp. WSM4845 | reverse complement strand
TGTGGCTCTTGATCGCCGCGTTCCTGAACCGGCCGAAGCAGCTTGCCGCTCAGCGGTCAAGATTGTTCACGGTCGACGGATCAATAGTGCCTAAAAGACAAATATTTCACGCTCTTTCTGCAGCACCTAGACGCGAGCGCCGCCGGAAAACCACCATGACTGGATCAAGCGATACTGGAAACTAAATTCGGGAAGAGCTTTCAACCTTGGTTATGAAAGAGCTTCAGCGCTACAATGAGGCGGGAACGGAGTTCAATCTCGTCGTGCATTGAAGCTGAAGAAACTGCTGTTACTCATTTATTTCGTCCTGCTGACGAATTAATCGCCTTGGCTTTCGAATTCGTCCACAGGTTCGCGGCCGAAGAGCGCAACGCCTCGATGCTAATGCCCGCAAGGCGGATTCGTGGGCGGTCAGTGGAGGACGCGCCTGGCTCTGTGGTTCAAGAAGCGCAAAAAAATCATCAAAGAGATGGCATGCGCATTGAAAACTGGGCGGGTCAGATTGCAGGACCAACACATCTGGAAAAACATTTTGGAATACCGCGCTCCACATTGCATTGGTGGCAGCGGCTTCAAGGACGACGTCGTGTTACCCGCGCACTGAGGTATGCGCCGCGCATTGCATGGTGTTGATGCTATCTGCAGCCGCACAGGTTGCGGGGCGAGACAACCCGCAACCTGCTTAGGTGCAGTATATCCAGCTGCTGACGCGGCCATGTGGCGATCGTCGAGCGCCAGACTAGATCTAGAGTCAGACACGCTGCCGTATCCTGAATGTACGCCTCCGGCGAGGGCCGCCTTGCGCGAGCATGTTACGATAGCGAGGTTGCGCTCTTAAGGTCGTCCTTACGAGCGTAGTTAGCAGCACAGCATGAGCCATGTGACGTTATTGACGGGGCCGGAGCGTCGTCGTCGTTGGAGTGAAGAGGATCAGCGCCGGATGCTGGCCGCGGCATTCGCGCCCGGGTCCACAGTGGCGGCGGTGGCGCGTCAGTACGATGTCGCGACCAGCCAGATCTATAAGTGGCGCCGCACGGTCAGAGCCCGCGAGACGGGCTTTGCCGAAGTTGTCGTGGCTCCCGATGAGCCTGTCCGCCGTTTCGTGACCGGCGGCATCCCCAGCGGTGATCGAGCTGGAGATCGCCGGCAAGGTGCGGTTGCGGATTCCGCTGAGCACACCGCTGACACTGGCGGCGGCGATGGTGAAGGCGCTGGGCGTTTCATGATCCCGGTCCCGAGCCAGGTGCGGATCTGGTTGGCGGTCGGCCGGACCGATATGCGTCGCGGGATGCAAGGCCTCGCTCTGCAGGTTCAGGAGATGTTGGGCCGGGACCCGCATGCCGGCGATCTTTATGTCTTCCGCGGCCGCAGCGGCAATCTGATCAAGATCATCTGGCATGATGGGCTCGGCATGTCGCTGTATGCAAAACGGCTCGAGAAGGGACGGTTCCTATGGCCGTCGCCGGCGGACGGTACGGTTTCCATATCACCGGCGCAGCTCGCCTACATGCTCGACGGCATCGATTGGCGCAACCCGCGTCACACGTTCCGCCCCCAGCGCGCGGGCTGAGTTTTTGTTTGGGTTTGCGACATTTTCCGCGAGTCAGCGGACGCGTTTTACGATTCACTCCAGGGCATGGTTGCCACCGCCCAGGATGCTGTTCCGGACGATATCGGCGCGCTGAGAGCAGCGCTGACCGCGGCGCTGGCCAGAGCCGAAGACGAGGCGGCGCGCGCTGCGCTGGTCGAGGCCGAACTGGCGGTCGCTAGGGCCAAGGCATCGGATGATGCGGCGCTGATCGCGCATCAGCATCTGACGATCCGGAAGCTGCAGCGGGCGCCGCATGGTCAGAGTTCTGAACGCTCAGCCCGCCTGCACGACCAAATGGAGCTCACCTTCGAGGAGCTCGAGAGCACGGCGACGGAAGACGAGATCGCCGCCGAACAGGCCGCAGCTCGCACCACCGAGGTGGCGCCTTATGTGCGCAAACGACCGGCGCGCCAACCATTTCCCGAGCATCTGCCGCGCGAACGCATGATCGAGCCGGCGCCGACCGCTTGCCACTGCTGCGGCGGTCATCGGCTGCGCAAGCTGGGTGAGGACATCACCGAGACGCTGGAGGTGGTGCCGCGGCAATGGAAGGTGATCCAACATGTGCGGGAGAAGTTCACCTGCCGCGACTGCGAGGCGATCAGCCAGGCTCCGCCGCCGTTCCACGCCACCCCGCGCGGCTGGGCCGGTCCCGGCCTGCTGGCGATGATCCTGTTCGAGAAGTTCGGACAGCATCAGCCGCTCAACCGCCAGGCCGAACGCTATGCCCGCGAAGGTGTGCCGCTCAGCCTGTCGACGCTCGCCGACCAGGTCGGCGCCGGCGCCGCGGGGCTGATGCCGCTGTTCAAGCGGCTCGAAGCCCATGTGCTGGCCGCTTCATGTCTGCACGGCGACGACACGACGGTGCCAGTCCTGGCCAAGGGCAAGACCGATACCGGCCGATTATGGACGTATGTGCGCGATGACCGACTGTTCGGCGGCGCCGATCCGCCGGCGGCGGTGTTCTATTATTCCCGCGATCGTCGAGGGGAACATCCCGCGGCGCATTTCGCCGGCTGGAGCGGTATTCTGCAGGCCGATGCCTTTGGCGGTTATGGCGAGCTCTATGCGACGGGTCGTCAGCCGACGCCTGTTTTGGAAGCCAGCTGTTGGGCTCACAGCCGGCGCAAAGTGTTCGAGCTCGCTGATATCGAAGCGGCGGCGCGCAAGAAGGCGCGCGGCGACAAGCCCAATCTGGTCTACCCGCTAGCGGTTGAAGCCGTGAAGCGCATCGATGCCCTGTTCGATATCGAGCGCGCGATCAACGGCCTGTCGCCGGCCCAACGCCACGCCGTGCGCCAGGAGCGGAGCGTGCCGCTGGTCACCGAGCTCGAGCGCTGGATGATCGAGACGCGCGACAAGCTCTCGCGCGGGCACGACCTGACCAAGGCCTTCAACTACATGCTGCGCCGCTGGTCATCCTTCATCCGGTTCCTCGACGATGGCCGGATTTGCCTATCGAACAATGCAGCCGAGCGAGCCCTGCGCGGCATCGCTCTCGGCAGAAAGTCCTGGCTGTTCTGCGGTTCCGATCGCGGCGGACAGCGCGCTGCCATTCTCTACAGCCTGATCGTCAGCGCCAAGATGAATGATATCGACCCTCAGGTTTGGCTCGCCGACGTCCTCGCCCGACTGCCCGCCTATCCGGCTCATCACATCGATGACTTGCTGCCGTGGAATTGGAGATCCGCAAAACTGCGACCCCAACCAGCGGCGACCTGATCATGCAGCGCAATAAGGTGCATCACGTCTACACCGTCGAACGTGTCGCCAGGGAACTCGGCGTCAGCGAAGCGCTCATTCAGGAACGGACCCTCGGTCTCGAGCCCGAGGACGGCGTCATCTGGGTGTACGGCGCCAATGATGACGACGGGATCTTGGCATTCACCGATGAAGGCATCGAGGAAGTCAAAACTCCTCCTCGAAGAATATCATCGCGTCTCCCATCGAGCTCTTGACCCCAGCACCGCGGTGCTCAGGTGCTCATGGCCGCCGGATACGCACGTCTACGATCTTCACCGGATGCGTACTCCTGAATTAAATTAACGGTAGTTTCTCATCTGTGCCGACGTATGATATCAGCGTCAGGCTAACGTCTCGCCGACTGCTTTCGCACGCTGAAAGGCAAATGCGGCAATCGCAGTGTCTTGAACACCGGTACCGGTAAGATCGGCTATACTAATCTGCGCGCTGTTTGAGCGCCCCGTTTTTTTTCCGGCGATGATGTCTCCAAGTTCGAGAAAAGCGAACGTGTCGGAAATCAGCCCCGAGGCCAATGCATGGTGCAATTCACCTAGTCTTCTCGTCTGCCGCAAACTATCCGCCACGTAGAGATCAGCGCGGGCAATCGCGGCGGCCTCAATCTCGTTCTTATGTTCAGCATCCGAGCCCATCGCTGTAACATGCTGTCCCGGCTCGAGCCATGCAGCGCTTAGGATTGGACTGCTCGCAGGTGTTGTCGTGACAATGATATCCGAGCCACATACGGCGAGAGCGGGATCCTCGTAAGGAATTACCGATAGACTGAGCTTCCTTGAAAGCTTTTCAGCAAGTCCTTTCGCTTTGAGGAAGTCGCGAGCCCAGATTCGCGCCTCCTTGATCGAGCGCACCAGCATCAGTGCCTCCAGCTGCAACTCAGCCTGCACGCCTGCTCCAATGATCGCAGCCACGGCAGCATTCTCACGTCCGAGGTACTGTGCTGCCACGGCACCTGCTGCCGCCGTACGGATATCCGTAAGATAACCATTGTCCAGCAGGATCGCCTGAGGAGTGCCAGTTTCGCTGGAGAGAAGTGCCATCATACCGCCTGAACTCGGCAGCCCGACTTTCGGGTTCTCAAAGAAGCCAGACCCAATCTTCACGGCAAAATAATCATCACCTGGTATGTAAGCGGTCTTTACGTCCACCTCGCCCTGATGATCGGCAATATTAAGCCGGAGGATTGGTGGCATCTCTACTTGCTTTGTAGAGAGAGCATGAAATGCACGTTCTACACAATGCACGGTCGCGCGATCGAGCGGCACAAGCGTCCTCAGCTCGCGCTCAGTTATGATCATTACCATCACCACGTCTCTCCAAATGGGACATGCCCGCCCTCTATAACACGGCGGTGCAACTCCAAACTAATGTTGCGGCCGGATAGCACGACCACGACCGGCCCTTGTATGCTCGGGATTTTGCGCGCAAGCAGTGACGCGATGCCTATCCCACCCGCTCCTTCAACAACCTCATTCTCATGCTTGTAAGCATAGTGTATGCCCGCATAGATCTCACTTTCACTGAGCAAGATCACATCGTCGAGAAGGTCGCGACACATCGAGAACGTCAACTTGTTGTTTAAGCCTATGCCTCCACAGAGAGCATCCGCTAAACTCTCGCATTCTTTGACCTGCACGGGATGGCCAGCCTCAAGGCTGGCCTTCATAGCCGCCCCTCGTTCCATGGTGAGTCCTATGACCCGCGCGTGTTGCCGCATGCCCTTAACGGCTGACGCGATTCCCGCCGACAGTCCTCCGCTCCCCAAAGGAACGAGCACAGTACCGACATTTGGCACTGCCTCCACAATCTCGAGTCCAATGGTACCCTGCCCGGCTATGATAGCGGCATCATCGGACGGATGCACAATCACGCGCCCCTCTTCGGTAACTAGCCGATCAAGCTCGCTCTCCGCCTCGTCGTAAGAACTGCCGACAATCCGTACGTCCGCGCCCAACTGTCTAATCTCAGAAATTTTGTTTTCCGGAACTAATCTAGACATACAGATTGTCGCGAATGAACCGGCTGTTTTCGCAGCATAGGCAACGGCGCGACCGTGGTTGCCAGTCGACGCAGTGGCAACTCCCCGACTTAGCTCCTGCTCTGTCAGCTGCAAAATCGCGTTTGTCGCTCCCCGCAACTTGAAGCTGCCGGTTGTCTGGTGATGTTCCATCTTGAGGAACACTTCGGCACCACAAAGACCAGAGAGTCCTGTTGAGTATACAGTTGGCGTTTCGATAATGTGCTCGCGAATTCGTCTTTGTGCCTTAAGCACTTCGGACAGTGCGTTCGCCGAGATCCGCACGATTGATTGCCGGTCGCCCCTTGCTGAATTTATTCTCTCCACTTCAGCTTCCCTTAAACTTAATTGGTTGAGTTCCCGATGAGCGGTGACATTAAGTTCAAGTATGCCGCAATAGTGCGCGCCTTTCAGGCGTTATTGTGCACGATGGCTCGGGTTTTAGGCGCAAAATGATTAGGTGCGCCGAAAACAGGCAGGTGGCCTCACAAACGGCGTAGGGTGCGCTCTTTTACGGCCGCAGAATATGAAGTTCTCAGATGAGACTGGTGGGTCCGCCCCTTCAAGCTCGTAGCCATTCGCCAGTGGGCACGCTAACCAGCGCATCACTCAGGTGATAGATCTCGTACGGTTCGATGTCCATGACGCCTCCGATGATGTTGGCATCATAGTATAACACCGTGAGCTGCTCCTGAGTTCATTTGGCGCGATGGAAATCGGCTGATGACAGCCTAAAGTGCTGTGCTGGCTGCGGGACTGAATAGCCCCTAGATTTGTGCCTTCTTCCCTAATAATGAGGCAAGGAAGCCTTCATGGGCCAGCCAATTTCAGCGACGAGTTCAAGCGTGACGCAGTGCGCCAGATCAGCGAGCGGGGCTATCCGGTTTCGAAGGTTTCGCAGCGGCTGGGTGTCAGCCAGCATTCGATCAATGATGGAAGAAAGTTCGCAGCGTCGAATGCCAAGAGCAGCGACGAGGCCGAGGAGGTCAGGCGGCTGAAAGGAGAACTGGCCCGTGTCACCGAGGTACGCGTTCATTGCCTTGCATCGCCTGCAGTTTTCGGTGCGGACGATTTGCCGTCTTATGCGTGTCTATTCGAGCGTATTTTATGCCTGGGTGAAGAAGCCGTTATGCAGACGCGCCAGCGCAGACAAATGGCAGACCGATCTTCTCTCAGGGCTTGGGCCGCATGATGAACTCTCACGTAGAAGGAGCTTTCATCAATTGTGGCGCAACGCCGCGGCTAGCGAGGTAGTGGGCTTTTGCTCGGCGTTTTGCAGGATCTCTGCGTGCGGGGCTCGCAAATCGACGTTTTTCACTGCTTCGTTATTGTTAGCGTTCGCATCAGGCAAAGACATCGAATGAAGTGACGCGAGCTCAAAATGAACGTTCTTACCAACAACTTACTCTCCGAAGTCGAGCGTGAAGTGGTGATCGAGATGCGTCACGCCATGCATCGCGAGCCGGAACTCTCGAACAAGGAGTGGAAGACGCAAAAGAGGATTATCGCAACGCTAGAGAGCTTCGGCCTGCCCGAAGCGAAGACGTTCCACAAGACCGGCGTCTACATTGATATTCAGGGGCTTGCTGCCGGGCCAAATCGTTCGATCGCACTGCGCGGGGACATTGATGCCCTGCCGATCCAGGAAAGCCGCGACGACCTATCATACAAGTCCCGGGTGCCTGGTGTGATGCACGCGTGCGGCCACGATATGCACGCATCGATCGCCTTGGGCACGGCTCTTGCCTTTCACCGCATGCGAGAGAACTTTTCCGGTAGAGTGCGCGTGTTTTTTCAGCCTGCGGAAGAAGAGGAACCGGTCGGCGGTCGCACTGTTGTGAAAGAGAAGCTGCTCGAGGGATTTAATGCCGCAGTTGGGTTTCACGTTCGCACGGATATTCAAGCAGGATCCTACGGCGCAAGGGCGGGAGCTGTGATGAATTCAGCCGACAAATTTGAGGTCGAGCTTATTGGCACCATGGCGCATGGCGCGAAGCCGAATGCTGGGGTGGATGCGATTGCAATCGCTGGCGCCTTCATCAATGAAGTCCAGAAGGTGGTGTCCCGGGAAATGCCGGTGGACGACCGCGCCGTCGTAACGATAGGCACTATCCACGGGGGCGAGGCGAGGAACATTATCTGCCCGTCGGTCGTCATGACAGGAACGATCCGAACAGCCAGTCCCGAGCGGCGGCGGCTGTTGGTGCGTCGCGTCCGCGAAATAGCCGAGGGTGTCGCCGCGATGCATCGGGGCAAGGCGGATTTCACCTCTCAAGAGGGCGACCCTCCCGTGGTCAACGACGCCCCGATGGTCGAACGCTTCCGCCAGCTTGTCGTCCAGTCCGTGGGCGACGAAAAGTATGTTGAAGGAGCGGCGAGCACAGGCAGCGATGATTTCGGCTTTTACTCCAGCTGCGTGCCTTCGATGTATTTCTGGTTTGGCAGTCGAGAGCCAGGCAACGAGTCCGGCATCCACACGCCCACCTTCGGGGCCTCCGACGAAATTCTGGTGCCGACAACAGAGCTGGCTATCCGGTATTGTTGGGAACTCCTTCATTCCTAGCTAGAGCGAGTTCTAGACAGCGGTTCGAAACTGGGAAGTATATATGATGATCGTGACCTGATGTGGTGGACGGCCTCCGCTCCCTGCATCCTGTCGCTTGGCTCGTGGAACTTCGATTTGCGGGCCTCCACATACCCCCAGACAGGCTTCGTTTCTTTAGCATCCAGCTTTTCTCCACCAGAGTGGTTCATCGGCAATATTCGATATGCGGAGGTGCTAGGTCCAGAAGGGTTGCCCGAGCGGTTTCTGAATTCTCAGCCTCACAAAGGCTCTTGACCATATCGCCTAACAGATTTGAAGAAGCAATCGTCACACCGGTCATTATCGCTTAGACAGTCGATAGCCGCTCCGCTACACCAGGTGAACATTCGCGTCTGTGTTCTGCATCTGACGATGCTTCTAGATACGATCGCCGCAAGATGTCCCCTAAGAAGCGGTAATTCGGCGCGTCGGGTAGGCTTGGAATTATCCGCAAACCCGAGACGCACCTATCGTGGCGGGTGTGGGCGCCGTGGCCGCGGTTGGCTCCGACCTCGTAGCCGGCCAGTGCCCCAAACTATCACCTTCATCTGCGCAACCCGTTGCGCACCGCTTGAGCTCGAGCGACAGTCCGGTCACTTTCTCAGCCTCACTGCCTCAACCTTGAATTTGGACCTTGCAGCAGTTCTACCCACAAATTTGTTAAGCGCCTTATCTTGCTGTGAAACACCATCAGCAGACCGCTTACGAACTGCCACAGTAGCCGGCCACTGTTGTACCGCCCTGCGCGCACCGGGGTCCCTAGAATAAGCGGATCGTCCGAGATGCATAATTCCATCAGAGAAGTCGACCCTTCGGCATTATTACTGCAATATTGGTCGAAATCTGAAGCCATTTTACCAGAGAACTCGGTGATGCTTGCAACTATCACCATCCGTTGGTCGCCGCGTCGACTCGAAATCTTAATGGAATGAGAACGTGAACATCGACAAGGCACCACAGGCGTTTCCCCGAACAGAGTACCTGTGCAGGCTCGGCGCAGTGAAAGCGGAGATGGCGCAACGGGATATCGACGCGCTAGTGGTTACCGACCGCTCGAACATCACCTACCTCACCGGCTACACCGCCAAATCTGCCTATGTTCCGCAAGCAATAGTGGTTTCGATTCACCAAGAGGAGCCCACGTTCATCTTGCGTAAGATGGATGCGCCGGCGGCCCTGCATGAGACGTTCATGGAGCGCGATAAGGTAATTGGTTACCCAGAAGCATTGGTCGGCGGTCCTGACGTCGATGGCTACGACGCGATAATCGATTTCGTCATCGATGTCGGCCTGTCGAATCGTGGTGTGGGGCTCGAAATAGGTGGGCTGTTTGCGCCTTCGGCGGAAAAGTTCAAGGCTCGACTAACCCGCGCGAGGATAGTGGATTGCACCAGGGCCATAACCTGGATCCGCATGGTCAAATCTGATCTCGAAATATCCCGGATGAGGGAGGCGGCGGCTATCACTGACGCGGGTATCACGCGGGCCTCGGAAGTAATCCGTGCTGGAGTGCGCGAAGTCGACGCCGTTTCCGAGATCATGAAAACGCTGGTGCGCGGCGCTAATGGGAAGCCTGGGACGTGGTTGGCAACTCCCTACTTTATTACTTCACCTCGCACTGGTGCAGCCCACATCACATGGACCGAGGATGTCCTCCGCCGAGGGTCCCAGGTGAATCTTGAGATCGCTGGCGTCCGACATGGGTACACGGCGCCAATGAGCCGGACCTTCTCAATTGGCCGACCCTCTGATCGTCTTCGTCGAGTGCATGAGGCTGAGGTAGCCGGTCTTGAAGCTGGGCTAGGCGCCGTCCGTGCGGGACGCACCTGCCATGACGTTGCCCAAGCAATTTATGGCACTCTGGAGAAGATGGGCCTCAAGAAGGATTCGCGCTGTGGCTATCCCATTGGAATTGATTGGATGGAGATGACAGCCAGTCTAAAGGAAGGGGATCTGACAGTGCTGAGGCCGAACATGACTTTCCATTTGCATTTGGGTAATTGGGCGATCGAGGAAGATTTTGGGTATCTAATCAGCGAGTCCATACGTGTGACCGAGTCGGGAGTTGAAGTATTAACGAGTGCGCCACGGCAGCTTTTTGAAATGCCCTCTGCGGCTTAGGTGGATTCTTACTAGCCTTGTGTCGGCAGAGGCGGCCTGTCTAGCCGAGCCGGCTAGATGACGGCGAACTCCTAAGTGCCAACGCCCGCGTGAAGACTCCTAATTAGATGGAATTCAACCCATGACAATCAGTGACCACCGCTAATCAGAGCGTCCGCATCACCGTGGGTGCAGTTGGGGCGGCCGCGTTGTTGCCCGCCCTCCGGCGAGCAGGGGCATTCGGAACCGAAACGAAATAAAAGTTACTGCGGTCGCTGACGAGGGTTAGCGTGAACAGCCACCTCCGGACTTCACCGGAGCCAAACAAGAGCGGCGCAGAAACCTGAGTGCATGCTCATTTTCACATGATACTAAGTTGGAGTCTGACATGCACAGCATTGAAATACTCTGCGGTCTGCAGCGCGAGGCGACCGAGTGGCGCCGCTACCTCCATGAAAATCCCGAGCTCGACTATCGGTTGGACAACACAGCGAGATTCGTGACAGAGAAACTGGCTTCGTTCGGCATCAATCACATCGAAACGGGCATCGCTGAAACCGGCATCGTCGCATTGATTCAGGGCGAAGGCGGAGACGGGCCGACCATCGGATTGCGGGCGGACATGGATGCCCTACCAATTGTTGAGGCCTCGAACAGATCCTGGTCATCGAAAATACCAGGCAAAATGCATGCATGCGGCCATGACGGTCACACCGCCATGTTGCTGGGCGCCGCGAAGTACCTGGCGTCTACGCGCAACTTCAAGGGTTCTGTCGCCTTGATCTTCCAGCCAGCCGAAGAAGTAGAACTTCCATCGGGGGGGCTAAGGATGGTCCAGGAAGGGGTCATGGACCGTTTCAGCATATCCCAGGTTTTTGGCATGCATACGCAGCCAGGCATGGAAGTCGGCAAATTCGGCATCTGCCATGGCGCGATCATGGCATCGCAGGACGACTTCGATATCGTCGTGAAGGGCAGGGGCGGCCATGCGGCCTCTCCGCATCGGACCATCGATCCCGTTGTCATTGCCGCACAGATCATCGTTGGCCTGCAAACCTTGGTCTCGCGCAAGACCGATCCTATGGAGTCGCTGGTGATCTCCGTCACCAAGTTGAACGCCGCACAGGCCTACAACGTCATTCCGGATCACGTTGACCTCGCCGGAACCGTCAGGACCTTCGTGCCCGGCCTGCGCGATTTTGCCGAACGAGAGATTTTCGCGTGCGCTCAGGGCATCGCGCGCGGATTCGGCGCGGACGTCGAGTTCAAGTACCGTCGATCCGTCCCGGTCACCCTCAACCACACGGAAGAGACTAATCTGGCTATCAAGGCAGCACGTACTCTCGTGGGGCCTGCCGGCATAGATGAAAAGATTAAGCCAAGTATGGGAGCGGAGGACTTTGCCTATATGCTTGAGGCACGGCCAGGTGCTTACATTCTCCTTGGCAATGGTCCGACCGCTGCCGTGCATAACCCCCAGTATGATTTCAATGACGAAGCCCTGGCTTATGGAATCGGCTACTGGGTGAACTTGGTAGAGTCGGCGCTGCCTGTGTGAAGGTTTGTTGGGAGGGTGCGAGGTGCAGTCGGGTGCAATGCCGAACTTGGCTTACATACCTCACATCGAGCGAGACCTAAGTTGCGGACGGATCCACGATTGTCGCAGTTGCGCGAAGGGTCAACATCCGCTCTTCAACGAGGTCTGTAGGCCGAGAACGGGGGCGCATATCACGTCAGCATGCCAGAACTCGGGCCTGATCTGAAGGCCATGGGCTTCAACCTGGTGAGCTACGCCAACAATCATATGTTCGACTGGGGTGTTGAAGCCAACGAGACGTGCCGGGCACTCGACCAGAACGGAATCGTTTACGCAGGCGTTGGCGAAAATCTTGCACAAGCCGGCGCTGCCCGGTTCCTGGAGACCCCGCGCGGTGGGGTGCCCCTCGTTTCATTTGCCACAACGTTTACTCCCAAGTCTCGTGCGTGCGACCCTGCCGGCGAGGCGCCGGGCAGCCCGGCCGTTACCCCCTCGGTTTGGAAGAAAGCATAGTAGTCCTTCCGACGATGCTCGAAAACTTGAGGCAAGTCCGCGATGCGCTGCCCTATTACAGACCCACCCATGGCGATCCAAGCCTCGCGCTCGCTGGAGCGGGGTACAAGAGGGGCACCTGGGCCAGTTACAGCTACCAACCCGACCCGAGCGAGTCGCCGACATTCTGCGCAACCTTCGTCGGGGTCCGGAAGCTCTCGTGATCTACGAAGCTGGAAGCGCAACGCACTCATCGCGCTCGGACTCGTTGAGGGAAAAGCCGAGTGTCCGACCTTCCGTCAAAAGAAGTCCAGCCAGACTTTTGAGACGCTCTGGTCTGACGAGCTGAGATCGCCCGCGCGGCGCACATTCGAACCCGCTGCTCGGTGGACGAAGTGAAGCAGGGAGACCTCGTAGGCATCCTGCATCCGATGGATTCGCTGTTGGATCGTTCCATCTATATTCGCGCGCACCTACCACATCCACCGTCTGCGCCGTCCGATCCGGCGCGCATGTCGACGCCGACGAGGGGTGGCGCTCCTTGCGGACCGCTAAGTCTCTGAAATCGGCTGCGGATCGACTGCCATTGGACAACATCAACAGGAAAGAAGGGGATGATTATCCTGAGCGCCTTGAGGGCAAAGATGCGGCATGGACTCCCTCCCATTGAAGGAAACGCCCACCGATGCGGTCCATGAGTTCGGCTTCGACAGCCATGCCTACCTTAACATGGAGCTCGTGCGAACCTACGCGGTCGCGAACTGCCCGAACGAGTGGCAACAGCAATTTTTGAAACAAACTGAGGCCGTTCAGTAATTCCAAGGCCTGCGGTCGAGGGAAACAGTAGATGACGTTTTAATCGGCTGCACCCCGCATAGCGTCTGCGCTATCAATTCCGCGAACGAACCCTGCGCGGATTGCGGTGAAATGGCAGGAAACATGCTTAAGGTCAGTGAATTACGCTCCTAAGCAGCGTCGCGTCCGGAATACTTTGTCTGCAGGAAATTTGCTTGAGTCACATATGAAGCGCCTCGCAGCGTCGGCACTAAGGCAGCTCAAAACGCGCGGTCTTGCCGGGTGCACCACTTATCGGTGGTCGGTGGACCGAAAGGAGCCGAGTGCCTGAAATCGTTGATCCGGCAACGGCAACCGGCGAACGGCTTATCGATGTTGCCGCATGCGACGAGACTGACGTGGACTTGGCAGGGAGTGTTGCGCAAGACGCCTTCTTAATCGGGCGCGAAATTCTCGCTGCCGAGCGGGGTCGAAGCATAGCCGAGCCGATATCTCGAGCCAAATACGTCTGCTTTTGAAAATATCGCTGCTTGAAAGGACAGGCCGGTGACCATCAACATAAAAGAAATCAGCGAAAAGGACAGGAACTCTGTCCTGCATCCGTTCACGCAGCTCAAGGACTTCGCCACCGGAAAACTAGGCGATCCTATTATCGTCGAGACGGGCAAGGGCATTCGCATTCAGGACGCACATGGCAACCACTTGATTGACGGGTTCGCCGGTCTTTATTGCGTGAATGTCGGCTACGGCCGCGCTGAAGTGGCCGAAGCAATCTCGCGCCAGGCCTATCGCCTTGCCTACTATCACTCCTATGCGGCGCACACGACGGATGAACTCACGATCCTCTCTGATCGCCTTGTGAAAATGGCACCCGGCAAGATGAGCAGAGTCTTCTACGGCATGTCCGGCTCGGACGCCAACGAGACCCAGGCCAAGCTTGTCTGGTATTACAACAACCTGCGCGGCAAGCCGAATAAGAAGAAGATCATCTCGCGTGAGCGTGGGTATCACGGTTGCAGCGTTGTGTCCGGATCGATGACGGGCATGAGCTTTTATCACGATCACATGGACCTGCCGCTACCGCAGGTCGTTCACACAGGTGTTCCTCATCATTACTGGGGCGCAACCCAGGGCGAAACCGAACGCGAATTCTCCGCTCGCCGCGCCGCCGAGCTTGACCAGCTGATTGAACGTCTAGGTCCGGACAATGTCGGCGCCTTCATCGGTGAGCCAGTGCTCGGCACAGGCGGCATCACGCCTCCGCCGGAAGGGTATTGGGAGGCGATCCAGGCCATTCTGAAAAGGCACGACGTCCTGCTCATCGCCGATGAAGTGATCACCGGCTTTGGCCGAACGGGTTCCATGTTCGGCTCGCAGCATTACGGCATCGAACCAGACCTTATTACGATCGCGAAGGGTCTGACATCAGCTTACTTCCCGCTCTCCGGGGCGATCGTTGGCCAGAAGGTCTATCAGGTGTTGGAAGACGGTGCTGACAGGGTTGGCGCATTCTCGCACGGCTATACCTACTCGGGTCACCCGATCGGCGCCGCCGCGGCCAACGTGGTTCTCGACATCGTCGAGAAGGAAGACCTCCCTGGTAATGCTCGTGACGTCGGCGTGTTTTTTCAAGCGCAGCTGGAGGAGAAATTTGCTCAGTTGCCGATCGTTGGTGAAGTGCGCGGGGTGGGCCTTATGGGCGCAATCGAGTTCGTGGCGGATCGCAACAATCGGAGGCGCTTTGATCCGACACTCAAGGTTGGCGCGCGAATCTCGAAAGCCGCCCGTGACCGTGGCCTGATCGCTCGCGCGATGCCGCACGGGGACATTTTGGGCTTTGCCCCGCCGCTCGTAGCAACCAAGGCAGAAGTCGAGGAGATTGTTGCAATCGCTGAAAGCGCCGTCCGTTTCGTTATGGACGAACTTATCCGCGAAAGTCAGAAAATCTGATTGTGTTCGAACGGCAAAAGTGCAAATCCGACATCAAGGGGCGATCGTGAAGACGCAGTTAATCGTCGGCTTCGATGTTCCGACGTTGGGAGGTGAGCATTGCTAGCCTCCAACACCAGCTTTCTCCAGAGCGTCGACCAGAATTTCTGCCATGCCATAACGTTTCTCGATCTGCCCGAGGGATTGGCGGAACGGATCATCCAGTGCAACTCCACCTATACGGTCCGGTTTGCTGCGTGGCCGCATGTACAGCTTTACCGGCGGGCGCTCGGTCCACAGCGAGCACTGTGAGCCAGTCAAGGGAGGCATTCGATATGAACACAATGCCGATGCCGAGAAGGTCGAGGCACTTGCCGCACTGATGACGCTCAAGTGCTCATTGGATGATCTGCCCTTCGGCGGGTCCAAAGGCGCACTCAAGATCGATCCGCCCGAGTGGACGCCCCAGGAGCTCGAGCGCATCATTCGGCGGTTCACGCAGGAGCTCAATAAACGTGGCCTGATTGGCCCTGGCCTCAACGTGCCGGCTCCGGACGTGGGCACGGGCGAGCGGGAGATGGCCTGGATGATCGATGAGTTCCGCCGCGCCCATCCGACAGATGTCATCAACGCGCGAGTCTGCGTTACAGGAAAACCGCTCTCGAAGGGCGGAATCGCGGGACGTACCGAGGCGACTGGCCGGGGCGTACAGTTCCCCATCCAAAGCTTTCTCCGAGACCCCCGCACCCGGGTATTCCCGGACGGCGCGAACTCAAAGGAGCGTCCGTTATTGTGCAGGGATTCGGTAATGTTGGCTACCACGCTGCCAAGTTTCTCTCCGAGCAAGATGGCGCTCAGGTAGTAGCCATTGCCGAGCGCGACGGATATGTCGCGAACCTCGAAGGCCTTCCCATCGAGGCGCTGAAGCATCATCAACAGCGCACCGGCAGTATTCTCGGCTTCGAGCGTGCCACATCCTTCCCGGGCGACATGAACGGCATCAACAAAGCATGCGACGTCCTTCATCCCCGCGGCGATGGAGAACGCCATTCACCCAGACAACGCCGAATGCATCAAGGCGAACCTCATCGTTGGAAGCTGCCAATGGACCGGGTTACCTTCCAGGCCGATCAAACACGACGATCCCGAGGCGGGATAATCCTTCCCGATCTCTACGTCAACGCTGGCGGTGTGGTGGTGAGTTATTTCGAGTGGGTGAAGAATTTGGCCCATATCCCATTCGGCTTGATGGAGAGGCGGCGCCGGAAAGGCGCAATCATGCGATCGCCACGGCCCTCGCCGCGCGGCACCCATCCTCTGAGCGGCGCCATATTGGTCTTGGTCCAGGTTTCGTCGATGAACACCATCCTGATACTTTACCCACTGTGCCCGCCGGCGCGCCACATCCGGGCGATCCTGCTCACTGGCGATCAGTGTCTTTTTTTGTGACTGAGCTTCTCGGCGTGAACGAACTCCCATACTGAGCGGTAATCGACCTTCAGAACCGTGATCGCCAAGCTCGGCCACAAGACCGTGCAGTGTGAACTCCGCCGCCCGGCAGCGTACCAACAGCACTCCCGATGCTCTCCGGCAATCTTCTTCGGTCTGTGCCTACCCATCTTGCCGGGTGTCAGCTTGTTCATCTCGCGCAAGCGGCGCACCTATCGGATGACCGTGCTGATCCCAACCCCGTAGCGCTCTGCCGCCTGACGTCGCGACAGGCCCTCCTGCTCAACCGACGCTACCATCCGCCTGCGAAGATCCATCGAGTAAGGCTTGCCCATCCATGCCGGGCTCCTGACCCAGCCAGCAGGTTGAATCAGGAGGGTTCTGTGTGGTCGCGGGCGCGATTGTGCCGGCACGCACGGGTCGCGACTACATTGAAGCCTGATTGAACTGAACCGCGGGATGGCGGGTGGGGCTATGGGGATTTAGGGCTCGACAGTGTGTCCGAGGCGCCGGAGCGGGCTCGCCGATCGCTCTGGGGCAGTCGCCCGTCGTCGCGGTGCAGGACCATCTGCGACGCGAGAGACGGCGCCATTGGGTCGTTGACGCTGAGGTGCAGCGTTGCTGGCGACAGCCAGGCTGCGACTTTGACTAGCGGCGCGCAAAGGCCCGGCGGCGACTGTAGCAGACGCCGGGATGGACGGTGAGAGCGTGTCGGTAGGCAGCGTGTCATGAGGTGTCTGGCCAGGTCGGGGCCTTGCGCGGGATCGGGCCGAGCGAGGCCTGGCGGCGCCGCAGCCCGGACAGATGTCCAGGGAGCGCCCTGTGAGACAGCGGTAACGCTGGCGATAGTCGGCGGTCGGGTCCGGCGTCAGCGGCGTGGGCACCGCCAGAAGAAGACGTCACTGGGCGAGCTTGGCGACGCGGTGGCCGTTGGCGAGGAGGCCGTAATGGCGGATGCGATGGAATCCGTCTGGAAGGGCGTGCAGCAGGAAGCGCCGGATGAACTCGTCGGCGCTTAAGGTCATGAGCTTGTGCTTGGACTTGTCATGGTGGCGATAGTCTTTCCAGCGGAAGCTGACCTTTCCCTGGTCCAGGCTCACGAGGCGGCTGTTGGCGATGGCGACGCGATGGGTGTAGCGGCCCAGATAGGGGAGGACCTGTTCGGGACCGCCGAACGGGGGCTTGGCGAAGACGACCCATTCGATCCGCTTCAATCCAGCCAGTTGGGTGCAGAAAGTGGCAGGGTCGGCCAGGCTGGCGAGATCGCTGAAGAAGCGAAGCTGACCGGCGTCGAAGGCGTCCTGCAGGCGCTCCAGGAATAGCCGCCTGAACAGGCGCGACAGAACCCGCACGGGCAGGAAAAATCCCGGCCGGCAGGCGATCCATCGCCGGTCCCCGGCCTTCCCCGGGGCAGGCTCGAGCGACAGGCCACCGCCCGGCACGACGCAGTGGACATGCGGATGATGGTGGAGATTTTGACCCCAGGTATGAAGCACGGCGACCATGCCGATCTCGGCGCCCAGATGCCTGGTATCGGCCGCCGCCACCCTCAAGGCTTCGGATGCGGCCTTGAACAGGATCGCATAGACCGCCGCCTTGTTCTGGAAGGCGATCTCAGCGATCTGGGCCGAGACGGTGAAGACCACGTGGAAGTATGGGACAGGCAGCAGCTCAGCCTGCCGCTCGGCCAGCCACTGGGCGCGGGCTAGGCCTTGGCATTTAGGGCAGTGGCGGTTGCGGCAGGAGTTATAGGCTTGCCGCACGAGGCCGCAGTCGGTGCCGTGTTCGGCGTGACCGCCCAAGGCCGCGGTCCGGCACGCCTCCACCGCGGCCATGACCCGCCGCTCGACACGCCCGAGATGGCCGGCATGGTCGCGGCGATAATCAGCCCCGTGACGGTGGAATACATCCGCCACTTCCAGATCCGGGCGCATGGCTCGCGGCTCAGCCGGGCGGCGTGATCTCCATGTGGAGTTGGTCAAAAGGACTGGCGGTCCGGCCGATCACAGCCGTTGAGACCTGGGCGTATAGTGTCGTCGTCGCCAGGCTGCGATGGCCCAGCAGGACCTGGATGATCCTTATGTCCGTGCCGGCTTCCAAAAGGTGGGTGGCGAAGCTGTGGCGAAGGGTGTGCACCGTCACCCGCTTCTCAACGCCCAGGAACTCGCAGGCTGCTCGACAGGCGATCCCCAAGGTCTGTGGATGGATCGGGCCGCGGCCATCGCGCCGGGGAAACAGCCATCGTCCCGGCTTGGTCAACCGCCAATAGACGCGCAAAATCACCAGCAGCTGCGGCGACAGCATCACATAGCGGTCCTTGCCGCCCTTGCCTTGCTCGATGCGAATGATCATCCGGCTGCTATCGATGTCCGTCACCTGCAGACGCGCCGCCTCCGCGGCGCGTAAGCCCACCGCATAGGTGGTCATCAGAGCGACCCGGGTCCTCGTCCCTTCACGGCCTGCAGAAAGCCGACCACCTCATCGGCGCTCAGCACGACCGGCAACTTGCGCGGCGTCCGGGCGTAAGCGATCCGCTCAGGCAGATCAGATCGACCCAGCGTCACGCCGTAGAAGAAACGCAAGGCGCAAACGGTCTGGTTCAACGCGCCCCACGAGACCCTTCGGCCCACTAAGTGGGCCTGATAGGCGCGCACCTCTTCGTATCCCAGTTGATCGGGTGATCGTCCAAAAAATCGACTGAACTTCGCCACGTGATGCACGTAGGATCGCTGGGTCTCCGGTGACAAATTGCGGATCGTCAGATCTTCAATCATCCGCTGACGCAGAGGGCTTATCTGGGCCATCTGGGGTTCTCCGGTCTGGAAGGTTGGCTCGACACCAAAACTTCTCAGACAGGGGCCTCCTCAGGCCAGACCCCGCATCAGCTACCGCGGCAGCGGTTTAGTTCAATCAGATTTGCTCGCCTTCGGGAATCCTATTTCGATTCAGCCTCAATTCATCCCGCTCTAGATAGATCGTGAGACCGAAAGCTGCGGCGGAGGTGGTGCACTCGTCGAGACGTTCGACAGTCGGCGGCCGATTCGAAATCGCAGGATAGAGGGATTTTTCATCGCGAAATGAGCCATATCTAGCCCACCCCTGTCGGTCGGTAACGGACATCGGTTATCCGACATCTCGTCGCCAGACGGTTGAGGTCAGCGAGCAGACTGATTCGAAGCTTTGTGACGACAATTATGTTGCGAGCCGGCATGCTTGAACCGACAAGGCAGGGAAACTACGTGCTAGTTGGGGCAAATGGCGGCATCGGGGCACGCCGTCGCACCACTGGGGGCGCCAAACTGCAGATTTGTGCCATGAGGCGAAGATGATTCCAGCTTCGTATGTAAAGCCCCTATGTCGCACGGCAGAAGAATGACGTTGCCGAACAGAAGCGATCTGCGAAACGGTGACGCGGCGGCTGTCCGTTCCGCTTCATCAAATCACTGGCTCGACAAGCAGCGCGGGTGGTGCGACGCAACGACATGAGCTTCTTTCGCGGCAGTGTTTCGCTGGTCAACAGATCCGGCCTCACATGGCGGGGTTCGGTGTAATCGCAGCGGCGGGCCCTTAGCACGTCGGTTCTTTCATCAGGACGATATCCGATTCCCGTGACACTCCCCGATACGGTGCGAGCACGTTAGATATCCTGGCCGATCAGCTCATCCCCCTCAGCTCAGATCAATGCTCTCGAAGCTCAGATGCGAAAGCATTGGCGCGGAACCCGAGGCGGCGTGGTTGCTGAGCGTTCCAGGCTTTGGGCTGATCACCGTCAGCGCCATTTTGGCGGGAGTTCCAAACATTGGGGCTTCCGATCAGGCCGCGACTTCACGGCTCGGCTTGCCCTCGTGCCGCAACAGAACTCGAGCGGGAGCAAACAGCGGTTCGGACGCATCACCAAGATGGCCGGTCGCACCATCCGCCGGCTCCTCGTCATTAGCGCCATGTCCACGATCCGATGGTCACGCGACCGGCGGAACGTCGCTCAAACCTGGCTGGGGCGCATCATCGCTCGTAACCACATCAAACTCGCTGCGGTCCCTTGGGCGTGCAAACAACGAGCCGCTCCCAATCCCTGAGTCGGGGAACGAATCATGGTTGAAGAAGCTCGAGTAGCAAATCATCCAGGCCGTCGAACGCGCTGCACCGAACCTGTTTCCTGAAAGGAAGGCTTGCGCGCCCAACCAAATTCCTTGAAAGCCGATTGGCACCCCAATACCAAACTCGTCAGCCGCAACATTGCCGCCAGCTTGTCATCATTTTCGCGCCCTGCACCTTTCATAACGATGCAGGAGCCCTGAGATATCGGTCGTTCACGTCTCCTCGTTTGACACGAGGGGCATGTCTAAGTTTCGTTAGGGGTCAGTTTCTGCCCGACAAACTTGAAACGGGTAATGCTGTGCCGGCCGTCGACACTGACGGGCACCTCGCCCTCAATGGTCGCGCGACGAACGACGCGGCGTTGGTTCCCGTAATCCTTGGTTGCACAATGCATTGTGGCTCGGTTGTCCCAGATAGCGACATCACCCTGCTTCCACTTCCACCGCACCGTGTTTTCTTGCGCGGTGATATGAGACTCAAATAGATCGAATAGCCTCTGGCCGTCATATTTCGAGACGCCAACGAAACGTGCTACATAAACGCCGAGCACCAGCGTGCGCTCGCCGGTCTCCGGGTGGACGCGTACGACGGGATGCTCGGTCTCGATCCTCGGCCCGGTAAGGGCCTCGGAAGAAGGCCTGAGATAAGATCCGGGGAAGCTGTGAACCGCCCACAGGTCGTCGGCCAGCCGTCGCAGCGGCACCGGCAAGTCGAGATACGCGGCTGCCGTGTTTGACCACACCGTGTCGCCACCGACTGGCGGGATCACAACGCCCCGCAGCACCGAAATTTTGGGATAGGCATCCATGCAGGACCAATCGATGTGCCAAATGTCAGCATGGATATCGTTGCCTGTGGAATCAATGTCGAGGATCGGCGTCGTTCCCTCCGGATATGGCGAACGCCTCCCGAAACGAAGAGCAAAGCGCTCCTGCTCGACGTCGTCGAGATGAGCCTGGTCGCGGAAGAAGATGACCTTGTGCTCAAGCACAAGACTGTTTATCGCAGCAATGGTCTGGTCCGGCAAATCGGCCGACAGCTTGATGTTCCCGATTTCAGCGCCGATTCGCGCTGTGCATTTAATGACATCGGTACTTGGAATCACGTTATTGATAAACTCCATCTCACTCATGGTGGCATTCTCCAAAGTTGCGTCTTCTTCGTACGTGCAAACCTATTCAACTGTGACAAGAATTGTTGCACTGTAACCATAGATCAAACTTGCAATTCTGCTTTCGTGTGTCGGCTGCTCTTGAGCAGCTTAGAATGTCACTCTGGGGACCAGACAACGGAGCCAACGTTCGCTTTGTGACACATCTTCCGATGTTGTGGGACAAACGTCTCCGCCTGCCCAAGCCACCGCGGCAATAGGTGATCGCGACTGATTTCTTGTAAGAAGCGGCCGGCGCGGCCCTCGCAAGCACTTCGAAATTGGATCGGGAAGCACGGTCAGAGGCTCTCGCTGGCTCGTACTCGATCGTGATGACTTACTCATGATGTTGCCTCCTGTTCGCTGTTGGGTGGTTTTAACATGTCTCCATTTGCTGCCGCACCTATCTCTCCTGGTGGGTTGATCTCACCTGTGCGAGCCCGCCGCGACGTCTCGGCTGCAGACCGCCTGGCCGCCAAAAAGCGTAAAGCGCTGGCGCACTGCGCTTGGCGACCATTCGACTTCTCGCGCCTGTGCTCAGTTTTTGGAACCGATCTCCGCGACATGCGAAAGCCGCTGCTTGCATACAGCCTTAGGCTTGCGATGGCGTTCGGAGGAGCAGCTCTTCAGCTTCATGCGCCTGCCGGCAACCGAATGTATCGAAGGCGGTGGCTATATCGCGGTCGAATTCGCCAACAACTTTCATGGGCTTGGCGTCGACACCAATGTCATGGAATGTATGCATAGAGTGTTCAAGTAGCGTGTCGCTCAGGCCACGCTTCCGGCCTCTGCGGCGCTGCTCTGGCTTCATGGCACCGGGACCGACAAGTGAAGGTCGAAAGCTGGAAAACTGTCGGCACCCCGATCAGTCAGTGGTAGATCTCGCCGCAGAGGCGACAAATCATGTTCGCCGTCCTGAGACGGTCTGCATTTCTACGACATCGCCTGTGATTGACGGCAGTGCCATGTCGCCGACAATCCTGCTCATTCCGACAAGGAGCCAGCGCGTTCCTGTTCGCCATCCCGGCGCCGCAGTCTCCAGCTAGCCGCCATTGGGATTTGTCGTGCAGCCGTGTCCAATTGCAGACGTCTAAGTTAAAAAGCACGACACACTGCAGCGCGAGCATTCCGCAGCCTGGCGCGAGACACAGTCTTTTCTCCCTCGTTTCACAGCCTCGTCGGTGGCACGTCAATTGCATGGGCTGTGAAGGCTCAGCGTCTAAATCCGATCTGATGAACTGACGCAGCCAAACGTCAAAGGAGTAACGCATGCGGGTAGCGGTCGTTTGGAACAGTGATCATACGGGCGTGATCAACCGGTTCGGTCAGCCTCGTCCGGCGGGATACAGCCGCGAGACATTCGATAACGTGGTGGCGTCACTGCAAGAGCGCGGCCACGAGACGCTGCTGTGCGAAGGAGACAAGCGACTGCTCGCTAGGCTCGAGCGGTTCATGCCGCCCGATCGGCAAGCCTGCCCCTCGGGAATCGTTTTCAACATGGCGTACGGAATTCAGGGCGAATGCTATTATGCCCACGTTCCGGCCATGCTCGAGATGGCGGGCGTTCCCTACACCGGAGCGACCCCGCTCGGGCATGGGGTGGCGCAAGACAAGGTCATCAGCAAGACGGTCATCCGCGGTAGCGGCGTGCCAACGCCCAACTTTCGCGTCATGCGCCGCGGCACCGAGAGTACCGGCGACCTGCGATTCCCAGTTGTGGTGAAGCCGCGTCACGAAGACAACAGCTTCGGTTTGCAACTCGTGCATGAGCCCGCTCAGCTGAGGCAGGCCGTGGAAGTGATCGTCACCCAATATGCGCAGGATGCGCTTGTAGAAGAATACATCGACGGGCGCGAAATCTGTGTTGCGCTGCTTGGAAACGGAGAACTCGAGGTGTTTCCTTCGGTGGAGATCGACCTCGGCGAAGCTGGTCTTTGGACTTGGGAAGCGAAATACGTAGCGGCCTCGGCGCGGCCGCAAATTTGCCCCGCGCAAATCGGGAGCCGGCTTGAGGCAGTGCTGCGGGATATTTCAATTGCAACCTTCCGTGCTTGCCATTGCCGGGACTATGCCCGCATCGACCTCCGGGTCGATCGCTCCGGCCAGCCATTCGTCCTGGAGATAAACCCCCTGCCGTCAATCGGCACGTGCTCCTCTTATACCACAGCCGCGATGACTGCCGGACACAGCTACTCGAGCTTGATCAATCGCATCCTCGACGTCGCCCACGCACGGTACTTCGGAAACGGTGTGCCCTAGCAGCAATTTGCCAGATTTTAGCAGGGAGGACCTCCGGGAGTGCGCGCAGGGGATTTCCTGCCGAGGCCGTTGGGCTTGGTTATGACAGGGCCTGGTTTTTCCCCTGTCATGAGCCCGATCCTGCGTTTATGTGGGCCGCGAGCAGTGGGCGGCACGAGGCAGTCGGTTTGTGCCGGTAACAGTGCAACAGATCCTACAAGTAATTTCACAGAATCTTTGCGACCTAAAATCGCCGACAATGCTATTCCAAGTCTGAGGTCAGCCCGTGATACTTGAAAGCACCCGAACTGACATGCGAGCCAAACTTCCGATGATCCGGGTCTCGGCTCGTAACCGACAAATCACACTCAATGTACCTGAGGAAAGTGATATGGCGATCCAAAATACTACCCGTGGTACCGGCCTCCCAGGAAGCACGGCAAGCGTGTCGACTCGAGAACTTCTCGAAGCGGCCGCCGATGAAGTGTGGAAGCCATACATGTGTCACCAGACGTTCGACGGCGCAGATTCACCCCAGATTATCGCCGACGACGGGCAGCACCCAACAGTTCACTCCACCGACGCTCTTTGTTGCGGCACATTCGGCGAGCTGCTGCAAGGCCAGTTGCCAGTCGGCTCCTGTCCCGGGGACCCCAACTTCTTGATCACGATGCCCATAGCTCTCTTTGCGCGCGCCCACTTCATGCCGATTGCGGGCACACGATCTGTCGCCGTCTATCCGCCACACAAACTGAAAGCGAGACGACTGGCTGAGAATCTCGTGATTGCGCTCGGCGCCTCAGGAGGAGTCCTCCTCTTGGAATCCGAGCTCCCCGAAGGCAAAGGGCTTGCGAGTTCATCTGCGGATCTTGTTGCGACTGCAAGGTCAATCGCCTGCTGCTTCAAGCTTAGACTCCGGACATCGTTCATCGAGAAGCTAATGGCAGAGATCGAGCCATCGGACGGGGTGATGTACCCGGGAGTGGTCGCATATCAGCAGCGACCATGTACCCTTCTCAGCTTCCTCGGCCAAATGCCGCCGCTTGCAATTGTTGGCATCGACGAAGGAGGGACGGTTGAAACGGTCGCCTATGATCAACGGCGGGGTGAAATCTCCGCCAGTGACAGAGCAGAATATCATCGATTACTCGACCGCGCACGGATAGCAATTCCACGTGGCGACGTGGCTACGATAGGCAGAATAGCGACGGCCAGTGCGCTCCTGCATCAGGAGCGGGCTCCAAAGGAGCATCTGGCCACGATACTGAAAGCATCCGAGGCCACTGACGCTCTCGGGGTAATAGTCGCGCACAGCGGCACAATGATCGGAATCTTGCTTGATCGAGTGGCGGCTGACTTTCCACGGAAGCTTCGGTCCGTGCTCGCCCATGTATCGCCGATCGACAACTCGCCAAAAATGTATCTGAGCATGACTGGCTGCCGGTGAGGTAAGCAATATGGACCCTGTTCGAAAATGTCTGCCATTCTCCGGCTATTCTGATGCCTATGCTCTCCCCAAAATTATTAGATGTGAGACAAACCTTTACCTTGCGCAGTTCGCGTTCATGAAGCTTCTTCCTGCGAAGTACATCATTGAGCAAGCGCTCGCTCGAGGTCATTTGACGCATGGCATGAAAGTTCTCGAGACCTCCAGCGGAACCTTTGCACTGGGTTTGGCGGTAGTTTGCCGAGAACGTGGATTCCAACTCGAAATCTTCACAGACCCAGTGATGGATAAAGGCCTGGAGAACAGGTTGAGCTCTCTGGGAGCAAAAGTCTTCATAATAACTGATAAGGCCAAACAGGGTGGCTATCAAAGGAGCCGACTCGATGCATTGCAGGCTAGGATGAGACAGTTGGGAAAGTCCTGCTTCTGGCCCCGACAATACGAAACAACAGACAATCCGGCAGCCTACAAGCTCTTCGCCGATCAAATAACGGGGATGTTGGGCGCCGACATAACTTTGGTCGGTTCCGTGGGATCAGGCGGCTCTACTTGCGGAACGATAGAGCACCTCCGCCAAAGAGCCCCTGGCGCGCGCCTGATCGGAGTGGACACCTTCAATAGCGTTATTTTTGGCCAACAGGATGGCGAACGGAAACTGCGGGGGCTGGGGAACAGTCTTGTCCCCAAGAACGTAAAGCATGACCTGTATGACGAGGTACATCTCATCTCGGCTCCACTAGCATTTGCTGCGACCCGGACCCTTCATGAGCGGCACGCCGTTTTCGCCGGCCCGACTTCCGGAGCGAGCTACATCGTGGGGCGCTGGCGCGCTCGGCAATATCCAGAAGAGACAATGGTAGTCATCTGTCCTGATGAAGGCCACCGCTACGCTGAAGCCGTATACGACCACAACTGGCTCAAGCAGAACGAATGTTTGAACGAAAGTGTTCTGTTGGATGCGCCGGCAACCGAAAACCACCTCTCGACCGCCCTCCCACCATGGAACCGATATCGTTGGAATCGGAGAAGTCTGGAAGCTGTCTTGAACGCGCTGGAGCAGGCTCCATGATGAACCGAGGTAGCTTCCTTTTCGTGGAAAGCAACACGACAGGCACTGGCGAACTATTGGTGAAGCGGGCCCGCGCACTGGGCTTTGAGCCCTATCTCGTTACACGCAATCCCGCGCGCTATCCGTTTCTCACGGACTCCGGCGCTCAAGTGATCGAAGCTGAAACACGTAGTCAGGATGAACTCGTCGGGGTGGCCGCGAAATTAAGAAGGCTGACAGGAATATATTCGTCATCAGATTATTTTGTGGAAGCAGCATCAACTGTCGCCGGGGCGATCGGACTACCGGCCGCGAATCCGGAGGCTATAGCGACCTGCCGCAACAAATGGAAGCAAGCTACCGAGTTGCAGCGACATTCAATCGCGATTCCTGAAACTCGGCTGGCCACGTCCGTCAGAGACGTTGAGAACATTCTTGCCCAGGCTGCGCTGCCCGTCGTCGTAAAGCCGGTCTCCGGAAGCGGCAGTAGCGGTGTGAGGTTGTGCAACAATGCAACAACCGCCATTAAAGCGTTTGAGAGTGCAAACAACGTATTGCTAGATCAAGTGGATTTGCGCAGTCCGGACGTCCTCATCCAACAATATATAGAGGGCAAGGAATACTCTGCAGAGATAATTGCGTATGACGGGACGCTGCATTGCCTTGGAATTCTCGCCAAGCACAAAGGCCCGCCTCCTTGCTTCGTTGAGGTGGGGCACGACTTCCCGGCTCCGCTCTCAGAACGGTCGCTCCGGGAATTGTCCTCTTTTGCAGCTAGCGCTGTATCGGCTGTCGGCCTCGAGTTCGGACCAGCTCATGTAGAGTTCGTGATAGCGGACTCAGGCCCCGTCATCATTGAGGTCAATCCCAGGCTGGCTGGAGGAATGATTCCAGTCATGCTCTCGCACACATTGGGTACCTCAATCCTGGACATGGTAATCGAACTTTACGCGGGAGAAGCATTCACGCCTCCACGGGCGAGCGCAAGGGCGGGAGCCATCCGCTTCCGACTTGCTCACACGTCCGGGAAGCTCAAACGCCTGACCTTTTCTCGAAATGCAGAGCCGACAGTGCCGGAAGCGGGTCTTCTGAAATCGCAGGGGGAGGGAATTCAACTAAATGGCGACTTTAGAGACCGGGTAGGCTACGCTATAGGCGTCGCGGATGAACTCAATTCCGCCGCCGCGGCAGCTCAACGGATGATCGACTCCATTGTAGTCAGCATTGAGGCAGTTACTGCCGAATCCGACGAGAACAAGATCGCTGGGTCAAGCGAAGGCAGGTGGAGCCTACATCCCGAAGCGATGAAGCTACTAGCTCCGCCTATCGAAATCTCGCGGCACGGTCGGCTTCTGCGGTACCAAGCGACCATAGACGAAGCGCATCTGGTGATGCTTGCCGACCAGCGCTTGATCGGTCAGACAGCCGCAGCCGATCTCCTAAAGCACGTGGTGGAGCTCCAGAATGAGGGCTTTCAGTCTTTGGAGGGCCGCGATGCTCCCCGCGGCCTCTACCTTGCCTACGAGGCTGAACTGGTTGCCAGAGCTGGCCCGGAAAAGGCCGGCTGGCTACACCTTGCGAGATCCCGTAACGACTTGAACGCGACCATTTCTCTCCTGGTCCTTCGGGAAGCTGCGTGTTCCATCTCGCAACAGATAGGAACTGCACAAGACGCCCTGCTTCAGCGAGTGGAAGAAGCATCGAGCCTTGTGGCTCCATTGTACAGTCAGTACCAGATCGCACTCCCCGGTTCGCCAGGGCACTACCTGCTCGGCGTTTTCTTCGCTCTAGGGCGCGAGCGCCAGCGCCTCCATTGTCTGTTGGAAGACATCAGGAACTGCCCGATGGGAGCAGGCGCCGGGGGCGGCACCAGCATGCCCATAGATCCCCTGAAAACCGCAAATCTTCTGGGTTTCGAACTACCGCCGTTCAACTCACTTGATGCGGTCGCAAGCCGCGATCATCACCTGCAAGGGCTTTCAGTGTTCGCTGGCGTTTCAATCTTGCTCAGCCGTGTGGCCCAGGATCTGCAGGTTTGGACGACACGGGAGTTCGCTCTCATCGACATTCCTGACAATCTCGCCGGCGGCTCGTCTATGCTGCCGCAAAAGAAGAACCCGTTTCTGCTGGAACACATCAAGGGGTCGTCAAGCACCGTGATCGGTGCATACGTTTCTGCGGCAACAGCCACCTGCAAATCGCCTTTCAGCAATTCGATCGAAGCGAGCAACTACGGGAGCTCTCCAATAGGTGTTGCAGAAGAGGCCCTGAAGAGGGCCATCATCCTCACGTCGCTTATCGTGAGGTACGTGTCATTCAACGTCAAGTCGATGCGTGAAAATCTGGAAGACGGCTCGCCGATGACGGCCGTCGCCGCCGAAAGAATGGCGTCGCAAGGCGTACCTTTCAGGGAGGCCCATACCTTCATTGGCGAGATCAACGCACGCCTGTCTCAGGATAGTTCCGTCGCGGAGCGCCGAAGCGAGCTGGCCAGGCAACTCGGTAGTGCGTTACCGGCGAGTCCTGAAGAATGCAGGGACGCTCTGCAGTTCGGAGGAGGACCTGGGGAAAATTCAACTGACAACCAGATTTCTGCAGCAAAAACGCTTTTTCGGGACATGCAGCTAAAATGCGCGGGCATACGGGAACGCTGGGCGCAAGCTGAGATGCGCCGCAAACAGAGGGTGAAAGAACTCATTGATGGACACCCGGCTGGCTGAAGGCATCTATCTTGGGACAGGGTCAAACTGTATGGCGCCTTGAATTCCTGACGTCACCGCCGATTTCGAGCAGAAGAAAGCGATGAAGTTATTATGCCTTGTTCTGAACCATGCGGCTCGTCAAGGAGAGCCTTGACAGGCTGCTGCAAAAGTCGCGTTTGAGTTTGTTTGTGATTCACTTTCGTTTGCCAAAAGGCCGGCTTCTGCGTCCTTGGCCGGGGCATCGCGCGCAGCGCCGGCACGACGGGCTTGCGGTCCTTCCACGACACGAACTCGAGCGAATGACGGATCAGATGCACCGGCACCATGTGGGCCAGCCTCCTCCCTGCAAGATTTCGTTCAGTGGTTTTATCCCATCGCTTGCCAGCATATTTCCGGCCTCTGATTGCGGTCACACATGGCCGCGGGCCAAGATGGTTTCCGCAACGCGAGTTCCAAACAAGCCTTGCTGAGGTATGCTGAAGGGCTGCAAGTCCTAGTGCAAGCACGAGGAGTAGCCCCGTGACGAAGAGTTGTGTGCGTCAAGTTCTGCAAAATGGCTTGGCTGTGACGTGGTGCGTCCGCCGCGCAGCCCCGTGTAGCGGATGGCGGGCGCACCGGCCGCTTCAGGCGGCCAATGCCTTCAGATTCTCCTTCTTGTCCTCGCGCAGATGCTCCATGTTGAGATAGCGGGGTCGCCTCGAGCCAGGTCTCATGGATCTCCACCGTCAGCCCCCGCACCAGCCGCAGACAGCTATGCGGATTGGGAAGAGCGCACGACCAGTGTGCGCCGCTTGACTCTCCTGGTCCAGCCGCTCCAGCAGGTTCTCGACTTCATGTGCTTGTGATGGGGAAGCGGCAGCCGATAGAAGCTCAGCGTCTCCTCGATGTTGTCTTCACACCCAGTTCACCAGCCTTGGGTACTTGGCCTGCCAATTTGGCGATCCATTGCGCCAGATCGCGCTTGACCTCGGCAAGATCGCGCCGGTCCTACCATCCGAGTTCCATCAGGCAATCGTCGCCGACCTTGCGCGGCAGATAATCGAGCTCGTTCCTGAGGAAATGGGCGTTATGCCGACATCGGCATAACGTCCATTATTATGCCGACCTTGGGGGTGAGTGTCGGCTTCGGAGGCGGTGATCGCTGCGATGGGGTCCGCATAATCAGAGCGCCTCGAGGAAAGCGAGAAGCTTGTCGGGCGATCTGTAGCGTCCTGGCGCCGTGTTGGCCGGCGTGGTTTTCGCCAGGGTGCGCTCTTTAAGCTCCAGATCGGCGTGCAAATAGATGTGGGTGGTCTCGATCTGTTCGTGGCCGCGCCACAGCGCGATCACCGAGGTGTCGACGCCGGCACGCAGTAGTCGCATTGCTGCGGTATGACGCAAGACGTTTAGTGTGACCCTTTTCCGCTGCAGCGACGGACAGTCTCTGGCAGCGATTTCGACATACTTCCCGAGCCGATACTCAAGAGCGTCGGGGCTGATCCTCCTGCCGGTCTGTGTGGGGAAGAGAGGATCTCGGCCGGCTGCCCGGCACGTTCGGCCAGCCAGACGCGCAGCACGGCGGCCATGTTGGAAGTGAGGGGTGTGATCCGCTGCTTTCGTCCCTTTCCCAGACAGCTGACGTGAGCGCCGGAACCGAGATGGACATCGGCGCAGTGAAGGCTGATCGGTCCGGACGCCCGCAGGCCGGTTTGGGTGGCGAGCCCGAGCAAGACGTAGTCGCGCCGCCCGGTCCAGGTCGACCGCATGGGGCGGACAGCAACGCGTCGACTTCCTCCGTCAGGAATGTCACAAGCCTTCGCTCAAAGCGCTTCGGCGGAATCGCGCGCATCCGTTCGATCGTCGCGGCATGCTCGGGGTGACGAAGGGCGGCGAATCGGAACAACGATCGGATTGCGGCAAGCCGCGCATTCCGGGTCCGTGCGCTGTTGCCCCGATGACGCTCGAGGTGGTCGAGGAAGTCGCCGACACAAGCGGCATCGAGTTCATTGAACTCCAGCCTGGAAGGTTCTGTGCCATGCCGTGCGGCGGCGAAGACCAGCATCAGCCGCAGGGTGTCCTGATAGGCGGCGAGCGTGTGCGGGCTGGCTTGCCGCTGTCGGATCAGGCGCTCGGTGAAGAACGCCTGCAAGGTCGCGCTGAGGGCGGTCATGCGCCGCCTCCAATCCGTCGTTCCAGACGATCACCGGCCAGTTGCAGCAATTCCGGGGCCGCCGAGAGATACCAGTACGTCTTGCTCGGATCGATGTGACCGAGATAAGTCGACAGCAGGGCAAGCCGGCGCCCCGGGTCGCCGCCGTCGCGATAAGCATCAAGAAGCGTGCGAACGGCAAACGCGTGCCGCAGGTCGTGGAGCCGTGGTCGGCAACCCGCTGAGCGCGGAGCGATGCCGACGCGACAGACGAGCTTCTGGAACGTGTTTTGAATGTTCACATAGAGCAGCCTAGTGCCGGCCGGCGAGACGAACAGGGCGGGCGTGTTCGGCGGCCGGCGGGGTCGATCGCGCCGGCGCAGATAATTGCCGAGAGCAACAGTGCTCGGATGTAACGCCAACTCGCGGGATGTTCCGGACTTTCCGTGCCGAATGGTGAGGGCTCCACCGACCGCATCGAAGTCCTCACGGTCAAGGCCGATCGCTTCTCCAACCCGCATTCCGGTCACGGCCAGCAAGCCGATCAGGGTCCGGTAGGTTGCTTCCCGATGCGGCGTGCGCAAGGCCGCGGTTGCCGTCATCAAGGCGATGACGTCCTCCTGCGAATAGAGGTAGGGCGTCGCTCGGCAAGATCGCCCCGGCAGCACATCCCACGGCGGTACCTCGGTTGCCGGCTCGATCCCGCGCAGATGGGTCGCAAAGCGGCGAACGACGGAAAGTCGCGCCGACATCCAGCTTCGATCGGCGCCTGCCGGCAGCATCGCCCAAGCGAGGGCAGTCTTGGTGGTCAGGTGGTCTTCGCCCTGCGCCCCGAGATAGGTGAGGAACCGGGCAAGAAGCTTCTCGGACCGAACAAGCGTGTAGCCGAGGGCGCGACGCATGGCCAGGTAATCGGCCAGGGTTTGGCGAAGGGCGCTCATCAGGCAACCTCTCCCGGCCAGGGGCGGGCGATCGTTCGGAGGGCTTAGCGATCAACCTTGACATAGATCGCCGTTGTCAGCGCGCGGCGATGACGCATGACCTGCCCGACCTCCGGTAGCGACGCTCCGGCGCGCGACATCGCCGACGCCGCCGTATGGCGCAGACGGTGGGCGTAGATCTGGCCGAGCCCGGCGCGGCAACCGGCGGCGGCCACGATTTGCGACACGCCAGCGCTTGTGAGGGCATTATGGGGCGCCCTGACGCGCACAAATACTGTCCGGACCTGGGCGGTCCGGGGACGGCCGTAGCGCAGATAGGCCGCCACCGCTTCGCCGACATCGGCCGGCTAGGGAAGGCATTGGATGCAGCTTCCTTTGCCCCGTACGAGAATCTCACCGGTCCCCCAATCCAGGTCGTCAAGTTGAGCTTGGCGACTTCCCCCGCCCGCAAGCCGAGACGAACCAACATGGTCAGGACCGCGAAGTCGCGGCAGCCGTTCGACGTATCGCGGCCGCAGGACGTCAGCAGGCGCTGAACCTGGTCGCAATCCAGTCCCTTTGGCAACCCAGCCAATCGCCGACCGGCGACCGAGGGCACGCAAGCGGCAAGAGATCGCGCGATGTGATCCTCGACATGAAGGAATGTGAGCAGCGATCGCAGCGCCGTTACAGTCAGGCTTGCCGCGCCGCGGCTCAGCTGAGGGCAACGTGCCACGACAAAGGTGACGACGTCGGTCGCGGCCAAATCCGCAAGGTCCAGGGCACGCCCGTAGGACGACAATCGATGACGCAGAAAGGGGCGCACCATCCGGGCATAGACATCGGCGGTCGCTTCCCCAAACCGCGCTCAATCGCCAGATAGCGTTGGTATCGTCTCCGTCAGGCCGCCAGTGATTATGCCGACACCATCGCAGCGATCACCGCCTCCGAAGCCGACACCCACCCTCAAGATCGGCATAATCCGGACATCGGCATAATGCACATAGCAGCGCTGCCAGACGGCCTCGGGCAGCACTTCCTGGATCGCCGCCCTGAGCCCCGGATGATCATCAAAGACGACGACCTCGACGCCGGCGAGCCCGCGCTGCTTGAGCCCGGCCGCGAATTCGCGTCAGCTCGAATGGCTCTTCCCGGTTGGCCAGATCCACGCCCAGAACCTGGCGCCGGCCCTCTTAGGCCACCCCGATCGCCACCAGCACCGCCTGGCTGGCGATCACGCCGGCCTCGCGCGCCCGCACGTAGCGCGCATCCAAAATAAGATACGGATACCATTCCTTGAGCAGCTGCTCAAAGAACGCCTTCAGCGCTTCATCCAACCGCACCGTCGCCGCACTCACCGCCTCGCCTGAGAGGGCGTGATCGCACAGTTCCTCGGTGATCGCCGTCACCTTACGCGTCGACACCCCTTGCACATACATCTCGACCAGCGCCGACACCAATGCCTTTTCCGAGCGCTTCTAGCGCTCAAACAGCTCCGTCGAGAACCGGTCCGTCCGATCCTGCGAAACCCGCAGCTCCAGCACGCCAACCCGCGTCACAAGCCGGCGTTCGTAGTAGCCGGACCGGTAGCCGACCCGCTCAGCGGTCCGCTCGCCCTTCTCAGCTCCCAGCGCAGCCATCATCTCGGCTTCCTGGATCTCCTGCACCACACTCTGCAAAACTCGCCAAAGCCGTTCGCGTCCGACAACAGCAGCGTTTTCAACTCTGTCCGCTCAGCTTAACTTCTCGCTTGGTCATGGCACTTCCCTTCCGGGGGATCGGTGAATCGCAACGTCACCAGCGTGCCATGGCCGCCCCCACGCTCAGAGCAGCGACAGTTCTCTCTTCAGAACTTTTTCAAAACCTTCAGGACACTATCTAACGAAGCATCAGATTGGGCTGGATCACCCCGGTCGAGCGGCGTCGCCGCCGGTCCCGGGAGAGCAGTAGCGGCTGGTCGGGGCGACTTTTGAGCCGGCCCGTGTTTCGGAGCTTGCGCGAACCCTGCGCGATCTGAAGGAGATGGTCGAGCGTGGCATCCGCTTCCATCATTCGACAATGCACCTTTGGGCTGTCCCTTTCTAGGCCCTACACCGGTGGGCATCAACCGGCGCAAGCGCGCGGCTTCGAACAAGTGGCGTGTCGACAACACCAAAATCGAGGTGCGTGGCCCGACAAAGCTGTTACAAAGCGGACAGGCAGAAGCGGACGCCAAAAGCCGATGAATTGGATTGAGACCGTTTTTTGAGTTGGCACACCTCTTGCGCCTTGAACTGCAACGTTCACATAGCAACGGAGCCGTTCAATGTCCTTATTGACAATTTTATAGAGAGGTTATCCTTTCGAACCAGTTGCTTGCGTAGGCACGGGCCTCTGCAAGAGACATTAATCCCCTGTCTTTAGCGGCCAGAGTGCCCGTTCAGTTAATCTGCGCTCATTTCTCTTGCGAGTCGGTTTTTGCTCGCTTGGCGAGACGCACGTTCACGAGTGATCGATATGATTTCAAGCTTCTATGCTCGCACGGAACACCTTCGCGGTTGGCGGGAGACTAGGACCTATTCGGAAAGGGGAAACGCAAAACGGTTTTGGAATGGTACGGCATAAAACTAAGTCCATAAATCGCTAAGATCACGCGGCAGGAGATGTATAACATGTCTGATGAACTAACTTACGGCGAAGTCTACGCCCCCATTTACGAAGAATACACCACCGTGCAAGGTAAAGTCGCTGAGGCAGCCGAGACGGTCGCCTTTCTTGCGCGATATTGCAACGGAGGAAGTGCCCTCGAACTTGGTATAGGCGACGGGCGCGTGGCAGTGCCGTTGAGCGAGCGTGGCGTCAAGGTGGAAGGGATCGATAATTCATGCAGCATGTTGAAACTTCTGGCCAAGCGTACCGACGTAATCAAGGCTTGGCAGGGAGATATTGCTGATTTCAGCTCAGAGAAACGCTATGATTTGGTCTATTGCGTTTATTTCACGTTCCCGCTGCTTTTCACGCGCGAAGCGCAAATAGCTTGCCTCCGATCTGCCGCAGAGGCGCTAGATGATGGGGGCGTTTTGGTGATAGAACTGTGGGTGCCAGGCGCGGCTGCTGTGGTCGCCCGGCAGCAAGCTACAACGGCGCGGCTAGTGGATCATGAGAATACGATCATCGATGTGTCTGTCCACGATCCACTAAACCAGAACTTGATTTCAACCCTCCTCTGGTTTTCTGGTACGTCAGTCAAGCGTTTGCCGCAACGCGTTCGTTACGTCTATCACCAGGAGCTCGATACCATGGCAGAATGCGTGGGGCTGGAGCTGACGGAGCGGTGGGGAGATTGGGTGGGAGGTGCATTCACGGAGCGGTCTGAACGTCACATCTCGGTTTACCGCCGAAGCAGTCCATAATTTGGATGTTCCGCAGCCAAAAAGGGTTAGATCATCGGCAATTCCGTGTCTTGCTTTAAGTGGCCATTGGAGAGCCGCAAATTAGGATTCGGCCGAGGCCCGTTCTGATTAATGCGGACGGCCCCATTGGCCACGGTCAGGTCAAATTCTATGTTTGGCCTATGTTTGTGCGGCTTCCGGCCGCTGGTCACGATGGCCTGGGTTGACCGGGTTCTTTAAGCTGCCGCGCAACGATGCGCGTCGAATCACTCAGGTTCTCCCGATCCCCGGCTTCACCGGATCTAGATCACTGATGCCTGTTGGCGATGGCGAAGGCGACCAGCCGTGCCGGCCACTGACGGTCGATTATGTCGCTTTTCGCTGCCTCTATCGGACAACCGCCGTGGCGCCAAGGACGAGGAGATGCCGTACCGATCTCCCATCTTCGAGATATCTCAATTCTGTCGTTGCCGGAGGATTGGTCTTTTGGACCAAGGACAAGCCGAGACGAGAATTTCACCGTCCAGTGTCGGCGAGGAAATTGTCTCTACCTGGACAATCGGCAGAAGATTGCCATACCAATCAAATCCGGCAGCAGCGAATTAACGGCCGGAGCGAAAGACCTTTGTGTCGGCGACGGTCGCAACGAGGGCGGTCGCCGGGCTTGGGAAAGGCTGCTGTCTATTACCGACAGCGCCATTCCTCTCGACGCAGCGGCATCAGACCGGCATTCTTATGGCTGTTCATTCGGACGCTCCGGCGACTCTGAAGCGTGGCAACTCCAGCCTCCTCGGCCAGATCCGAATGGACGATACCTCGAAAGCTCACATGTCGAAAGCTGGATTGTGCACGAGGTACTTCAAAAACGTGGATCGGCTTCAGCAAAATCTGGCGAACGCTATACCATTTTCCTTGGATCGAACTTGAGGTCACCAAGACTGATCATGCTCTAAAATTTTCACACGTGAGGGTCGTCGTAGAGCTTCTTCTTCACGAAGACGTAAAAGGCTTTGACAGACAGTCACGATGAGGACGAAATCAGCTCCGGATGTGGCCGGCGAGCCGGTGCTGGCCAGCGAGAACGTGGCCAGCTTGTTCGAAGAGCGTCAAAGGCAGCCGCGACACCGAGTACGGTCACAAAGTCGACCCGACCGCCGGCAGGAGCGGCATGATCCTCGATCTAGTGATTGAAGTAAGGCAACCCGGCTGCCAGCTACCGCTTGCTGCCGATGCTGGAGCGTCAAATCAGAATCTGGGGCTAAGCGTCGCGGCAAAGGCGGCTGATGAGGGCTTCGCCACCGCGACAACCTGACGACAGCGGAGGCGTGGGCATCTCTGATGCACCCCCCTTCGGTGGCACGTCCATTGCATGGACACGGTGAAGTATCCGTTGCGACCAATTGGTCTCGCAGTTCCCGCCGAAGAGGTCTGCATGAAACTTGCTCGAACGACTCAAGTCAATTCAATTGGCGATGGACTGCTGAGCGCGATCCGCGAATCGAAGCATCCCGCGTCCCTCGGAGGTGCCGCAGTCATTTCCCTAGCGGCTTTGTTTCCTGTCACGTCTGGCGGGCAGCGAGGCATGTCAAATGCAAATAGGGCTTCGGCTTCGCGGCGAGTTGAACGAGGCAGTCCTGCAGTGGGCCTTGGACCAGTTGGTGCGCGTCATGAGGTGCCGCGCACCACCTTCGAGGTAGATTACGGTGAGCCGTTCCAGCGGATCGGGCCGGCGGAGGTCGGATGCCGCTGAACAGAACGCACACAGAGTTAGACCTGGAAGCCAGGCCGCTAATCCGGTCGGCTGGTGCGCCCGGCGGTGAATCATGATTTGCTGCTGATCATACACCGTATGGTCTCGGACGACTGATCACGGAACATCCTGCCACGCGAGCTAAGCGAACTCCACACCGCCGCCCGGGAAGTCCGCACGGCTGGAAATTTCAAGGCGCGCCAAGTTATGAAGCTAACATTTCAACGGTTGACGTATTTTGGCGCAAACGTTCCGCTTGCAGCTATTATCGTTGCAAGATTATCGTCTTCCGAGGACGCCGACAGAACAACAGGCGCGAAATCAACCGCACCACCACATCAAAGGGGAATGGGATTTGGCAATCTCTCGACGCAATCTCATTAAAGTAGGCATGACCGCCGGGACGGCTTTATCGATTCCGTCGGTCCTGCGCGCACAGACCTTGCCGATCATCGACCGGACGGTCCGTCTGGCGATGGAAAATCTCACCGTTTTCGATCCAATCTTTACGACGACTGATCCAACCCAAACTCATGGTCTTGCCATTTATGACACGCTGTTCGCACTCGACTCTGCATTGAGGCCGCAGCCGCAAATGGTGGGGAACTGGGGCGTTTCAGAGGACAAGAAGACCTACACGTTTGAGCTTCGCGATGGGTTGGGCTGGCACGATGGCGCGCCCGTCACCGCAGACGACTGTGTGGCCTCGATCCGCCGCTGGGGCCAGAGCGGCGGAAAACTACTCATGGAGCGTGCCAAGGATATTTCGAAGAAGGACGGCAGAACCTTCACGATATCGCTGAAAGAACCCTTGGGGATATTGATTGATTTGCTTGGAACAATTACTTCGCCAATTCCGTTCATTATGCGAGAAAAAGACGCCGGTCGTCCTGTGACGGAACAGGTGACAACAAATATCGGATCTGGACCGTTCAAATTCAATCAGTCTCTTTTGAAATCGGGCTCAAGCTACACTTATGATCGCAACGATAAATATATACCGCGCAGGGAACCATCTAGCGGTCTGGCCGGCGGAAAGGTCGTCAACGTTGACCGCGTTATCTGGGAAAATATCGCCGACCAGCAGACTGGTTTGGCGGCGTTGCGGGCAGGTGAGGTTGATCTGCAGTTCAATCCCCCTCCAGACCTGTACTCCGAAATTGAGAGCGATCCTGACCTCGCACTGCAACTTCTGAACAAATCGGGCTCTGACTATTGCGTTCGGATGAATTTCCTGCAGCCGCCATTCGACAACATCAAGGCGCGCGAAGCGATACTACAATTGGTTGACCAAGAGGCATTCTTGCGCGTTATGGCCGCTACCCCCACACTCTCTCATCCTGTTTTTTCGATATTTGGAAATTCGACGCCCTATTCCAACGATGAAAACACAGGATGGTACAAGAAGGGCGGCGACCCAGAAAAGGCCAGGCAACTTTTCAAGGAGGCGGGATATGCCGGTGAGAAGATAGTCATCCTAGACCCAACGAGCTGGGCGGCGGCAGACAGCGCGTCACAGCTGCTGGCCTCGGAACTTAGGAAGATTGAAGTCAATGCGGAACTTGCGCCGAGCGACTGGGGCGGGATCGTCGCACGGCGAGGCAATAAGGGTCCGATTGAGAGTGGAGGCTGGAGCATATTTGTTACGAACGATCCTGACTACGTCCAAGGCGACCCGACCACGGCGGTCTTTCACAACGCGAGCGGCGACAAGGCTTGGTTTGGATGGCCGAAGAACGATGAGTATGAAGCACTTCGGGCCAAGTGGGCGGATGTCGCGACCCTCGAAGAGCGAAAGGCGTTGGCCCGCCAAATGCAACGTGTTTGGTGGGATTTCGTCGGCGATGTTAGACTAGGCCAGATTGTCAGTCCGGTTGCGCGTCGCAAGACGCTATTAGGGATAATCGAGATACCGTCGAACCAATTACCGTTTTGGAGCATGCAGAAGGCCTCTGCCTGATGGCTGTCTACGTTCTACGCAGATTGGTCTCGGCCATCGCCGTGATGGTGATGGTCGGGATATTCGTCTTCTTGCTCCTCAGGTTGGCGCCAGGCGACCCGGCGGCGATTGTCGCTGGGAAGTCGGCTAGCGCGGAAATGATCGCCGGCATTCGCGAGCGGCTGGGCCTGAACGATCCTATGCCGGTTCAGTTCATTCGTTGGGTGCGGGACATGCTCGGCGGCGATTTCGGCATGTCGATCTTTGCGGGGCGCCCGGTTCTTGAGCTCTTGGCGCAGCGACTCGAACCAACTCTTTCCTTATCGATCCTAACTATGATCGTTTCGGTCACGGTCGGGGTCTCATTCGGCATCGTCGCTGCGTGGCGAACTGGCGGGCTTGTCGACCGCCTCCTCGCGGCCTTTGCGGCCGTTGGCTATTCCGTCCCGGTCTTCGTCATCGGCTATTTTCTCATATACTTCTGCGCCATTAAGGAACACTGGCTACCAGTGCAGGGATATGTGCCGGTCGATAGCGGCATCGCGCTTTGGTTTATGCACCTGATTCTTCCTATAGTGGCTCTTAGCCTTAGCTACATTGCTTTCATCGCTAGGGTTACGCGGGCAAGCATGCTCGAGGTCCTGTCTGAAGACTATATGCGAACGGCTGCCGCAAAGGGTGCTTCGTCCTTTGCTATGCTTTTCCATCATGCTTTGAAGAACGCCGGTGCCCCGATATTGACCGTGATTGGCATAAGCTTCGCTTATCTAATTGGCGGAGTCGTCCTCACGGAAACGGTCTTCAACATACCCGGTATCGGTCGTCTGATCGTGGATGCGATCAACAACCGCGACTATCCCATCATCCAGGGCGTGCTCATCCTGACTTCGGGTGTGTATGTCCTTATCAATCTCGCGGTCGATCTGGCCTATTCGCTGATCGATCCCCGCATAAGGTACTGATATGTCCCTCCTCTCCGCACCAGTTGAGGCCGCGCCGATCGGCCGGCTGCGGCTATCTTACTTTCCCCGTCTGGCAAGGCGGCATCCGCTCGTTCTTGCCGGCGGGGGGCTCTTGGTGGTGCTGGTCGTTCTGGCGCTTGCCGCCCCGCTCTACGCTGGGGATCCGGTGAGCATGGATCCATACAAGCGCCTCCAGCCGCCTTCCGCCGAGATGTGGTTCGGCAGCGACAATCTGGGCCGGGACGTCTTTGCGCGAATGATCTTCGGCGCCCGGATCTCACTCACGGTTGGATTGATGTCGGCGGTGTGCGCGGCCATGGCCGGACTCCTGATCGGAATCATCGCGGGATACAAGCGCAGCTTCGACAACGTCGTCATGCGGGTAATGGACGGCCTGATGTCGGTCCCGACGATGCTGCTCGCAATTGCGCTCATTTCTCTGACAGGCCCCGGAATCGGCATCCTCATCGTCGCCATCGCGATCCCCGAGACGCCAGCCGTCGCGCGGCTGGTTCGTTCGGTCGTTCTGGGAGTTCGCGAGCGTCCCTACGTGGAGGCTGCGCTCTGCGGCGGTTCGCGCATGCCCAAGGTGCTGTGGCGGCACATCCTGCCGAGCACCATTCCGGCGCTCATGGTCCAAGGCGCTACTGTCTGTGCCAGCGCAATCCTGACGGAGGCGGGGCTGAGCTTCCTCGGCGTGGGCGTGCCCTCTGAGATCCCCAGTTGGGGTAACATGATCGCCAGTTCACGACTTTATCTCGGCGTCGCACCTATGACGATCTTCGCCCCTGGTGTTTCTCTTGCCGTCACAGTCCTTGCCGTCAACCTGCTCGGGGACGGACTGCGCGACTTATTTGACCCCCGTGCTAAGCGGAGGCGCTGATATGCAAATGCATACGAACGTGGGCAATGACGTGCTTCTCGACGTGCAAGACCTCGAGACCCATTTCTACGGTGAGGAAAGCATCACGCGCGCCCTAGGCGGGATCAGCTTCCAGGTAACGAAGGGCGAGACGCTCGGGGTCGTCGGCGAATCCGGATGCGGCAAGAGCGTGACCGCTCTTTCCATTCTCCGCCTGCTTCCGAAGCAGACCGCTAGGACTGTCGGCGGCGAGGTACGCTTCCACGGACGGGACCTTCTTGACCTGTCCAATCGGGAGATGCGAAAGATCCGCGGCGACCAGATCGCCATGATCTTCCAGGAGCCTATGACAAGCCTGAACCCGGTCTATACGATCGGCCATCAGATTGCGGAGGCGGTGCAAATCCACACCCGGGCGTCCCGGTCAGTAGCCATGGCGAAGGCCGTAGAAATGCTCCGTCTCGTCCGCATCGCTGACCCGGAGCGTCGCGTGAACAACTATCCTCACGAAATGTCGGGCGGCATGCGCCAGCGCGTGATGATCGCGATTGCTCTCGCCTGCTCGCCGGAACTCTTGATCGCCGACGAGCCGACGACAGCGCTTGACGTCACCATCCAGGCACAGATCTTGCGTCTGATCGTTGATCTGAAAGGGCGAATGGGAACAGCCGTCATGTTCATCACGCACGATCTGGGCGTCGTAGCCGAAACGTGCCAACGCGTGATTGTCATGTATGCCGGACGAATCGTCGAGCAGGCGACCGTGACAGATCTGTTCGCGCGGCCCGCCCATCCCTACACACAAGGTCTAATGCGCTCGGTGCCCGATCGGCGGCGTGGTCGACAGAGTCGCCTCCCCGAAATTCCCGGCGTTGTCCCAAGCCTGCGCGAGCCTATTCCTGGGTGCAGCTTTGCTCCTCGGTGCCCCTTCGCGATAGATATTTGCCGCGAGAAGACGCCTACCTTGCGTGATGTCGGGTCAAGCCACGCGGCAGCCTGCTTGCGCGCAGAAGAGGTGATGGGCGCATGAGGGCTCCTCTGCTGAAAGTCGAAAATCTGACCAAGCATTATCCGCTCGGTGCTGGAATTTTCAAGAAAAGCATTCCGGCGATCCGGGCGGTGGAGAATGTATCATTTTCCGTCGAAGCGGGAGAGACGCTTTGCATCGTTGGCGAGTCGGGCTGCGGCAAGTCGACTGTCGCGCGGCTCTTGATGCGGCTGGTGGAGCCGACTCGCGGGCGCGTGTTGATCGACGGCACCGACATTGCGGCCCTCAAGAAGGACACACTTCACGCCTGGCGCCGCCGGATGCAGATGGTCTTTCAGGATCCCTACTCGTCGCTTAACCCGCGCCTCAAGGCTGGACAGATCATCACCGAACCTGTCGAGAATTTCGAGCGCCTCACCCGCAAGCAGCGCCAGGCACTTGCTGCCGACCTTCTCCGAAAGGTCGGGATGTCGCCCGAGATGATGAACAGACTTCCGTCTGAGTTGTCGGGCGGTCAGCGCCAGCGGCTGGGTATTGCGCGCGCGCTTTCGCTCAAACCCTCGATCATCATCGCCGACGAGGCAGTCTCGGCCCTTGACGTTTCTGTGCAGGCGCAGATCTTGAATCTGCTAATGGATCTCCAGCAGGAAATGGGCATCGCCTTCGTCTTCATCTCGCATGACCTTGGCGTTGTGGAACATATCGGGCATCGCGTCGCCGTCATGTATCTGGGGCGGATCGTGGAACTGGCTACATGCGAGGCGCTCTTTGAAAAGCCCGTTCATCCCTATACCGAGGCCCTGCTCGCGGCTGCACCCGAGCCGGATCCGACTCGGGCTCGGTTAGCGGCGCCGGTCGAGGGCGAAGTGCCAAGTCCGATCAATCCGCCGAAGGGGTGCGCGTTTCATCCACGCTGTCCACTGGCGGTCGAGCGTTGTCGCATCGAAGTGCCGCCTCTGGTGCCCATGGCAGACGGTCGCGTAACGGCCTGCCATGTCCGCGCTCCAGCAACCGATATCCCGGCGTCGCGGTTCATGGCGGCCTATTCATTGCAGCGCGTCTAATTCAGCCACTTGTTAGTGTCCTCGGCGTTTGGACTTGCAGGTAAAAGTGGCACTTAAATGGACGCCTGCGAAGAGGAGATCGTATGGAAGATTCACACGAAACTGGTCCCAACCCGAACCAGCAGGTCGGTGGGTTTGATATCGTCGGTTCAACTGCCACAAACGTTGAAGACGGCTTCACAATGGCAGCAGTTGGCGACCTGCTTTATGCGCGGCCCGTAACAAAAGGCCATCATCCAGGCCTCGCCGATGTTCTCAGGATCTTCGACGGGGCTGACGTGACGTTCGGCAACTTGGAAACCAACATCTTGGACGTTCAGTCAAAGGGATGCCCACAGGCTGAGTACGGCGGTGCCTATTGCATCAGCGCCCCGGAGCTGGGGCCTGATTTAAAGACGATGGGCTTCAATATGGTGAGTCGCGCAAATAACCATACACTTGATTGGGGCGTCGAAGGTATGCGCGAGACCAGCCGGGCCCTCGAGGCGAACGGGATTGTACACGCTGGAGCGGGGGAAACTCTCGGACAGGCCGGTGCAGCCCGCTTTCTGGAGACCCCGCGCGGTCGCGTGGGGATGATCTCGTTTGCGACGACGTATAGCCCGATGGCTCGTGCATGCGATCCCGCTGGAGAGGCACCCGGAAGACCCGGACTCAACGCCTTGCGCTTGACCAAAAGCACTCTGCTTCCGGGCGAAATGCTTAAGGACTTGAGGCGTATCCGCGAAGTGCTTCCGGGTTACAATCCCGTAGACAAACATCCAGACAAGGTCGTTCTTGGCCGGACGATTTACAGGGCTGGCGAGAGGACCGGTTACAGCTTCGAAGCTGACAAGCGCGACGTCGCCAATATTTTGCGAAACATTCGCCGGGGGAAGCAGTTCTCTGACTTCTGCATCGCGACGAACCACGGGCACGAGCCCGGCGAATGGTGTCAGGATCCACCTGACTATGAGCAGTCGTTTGCCCGCAAGGTGATAGATGTTGGCGCAGACGCATACATCGTACATGGGCCTCATATCCTGCGAGGGATTGAGATCTATAAGGGGCGCCCCATCTTTTATAGCCTGGGGAATTTCTTCTGCCAGGATATCCGAACGCCGGTCGGCGCTGATATGTTCGACGCATACGGTAAGGACCCGCGGGTCGATACAGATGCAGAGGTGACAGTCGATGAGGTGGCAAAAGGATATCCGACGATAGAGGGATTAGTGGGCCCCCAGTCTGGCGCGGAATTCTATGAGAGCGTTGTTGCCGTCAGCCGATTTGAGGACAATCAGCTCGCCCATTTGTCGCTCTATCCACTCGAGCTGCGACGGTCCGAGAGGTTTGCCAACCGGGGCGTGCCGCGGCTCGCTCCCGCACCGCAAGCCAAGGCCATTCTCGACCGTCTGCAGCACCTCTCGAGGCCATTTGGAACTGAGATCGCTATCGAGGGCGACGTTGGATCGGTCCAATTGCAGCATGTGTGACACCTGCATTGCGCCTAGCCGGGCAGGCCTGCCCCTGGCATTTGGGGCAGTGCCGGTGCGGCAGGAATTATAGGCCGCGCGGATCGCCCCAGAGTCGGCAGCCCTCGACATTGCCGCACAGTTCGGCGGTACGTCACAGTTCGATCGTGGATATCCTGCGGCGCTCGACGGGTCCGAGATGGCCGATATTGAACTGTCGATACGCCTCGCCATGACGGCGGGAAGATACCCGCCATCTCCAGTAACCTTCAAAACAGAGGCCTCACCCGTAGCCGACCCGGGTCAGCTGCTTCGTTCAATCCCGAATCCTTTGAGGGGACGTGCTTTAGCCTCGCTGCTTTGAAATGTTGCGCCAGTGCCGCAGGACAGGCGTTTCACCGCGAAGGTCGATCTTGCAATAGATGTTTCGAAAGATTAACAATGCGTGACGCTTTTGCGACGGTGGGATGGGGCATGGTGGATGATCTAGACCGGCGCATTCTCGCTGCACTTCAAAAGAATAACAGACTCTCGTTCGCCGAGCTTGCGGATGCCGTGAGTTCCTCTGCCGCCTCATGTATGCGCCGCGTTAGCAGGTTACGCGCCGAGGGGATTATAACTGCTGATATTTCACTGGTTGATCCCAAAGCGCTCGGGAAATCTCTGACAGTCGTTGTGACGGTGGAACTCGATCGCGAGCGCCTGGATCTCGTTGACGACTTCAAGCGAAGTATGCGGGCGGCAAAAGAAGTTACGCAGTGCTATATGATCACGGGCGACGCGGATTTCGTTCTTATAGTTGCAGTGGAGGACGTTGAGGCGTTTGACGTCTTCGTCAAGACCAAACTCTACACGAATCCGAATGTCCGCAAGTTCAGGAGCATGATTGCTCTCGACCGTGTGAAGTTTGAGCCCCGGGTGCTAGTTTAGGTCCTTTACAGCTGCACTTTTCCGCCACTCCTATCGCATCTTTGAAGCATACGTTGCGCCCAGACTGCCATTTTGAGCTCATTCCGAGCATCCAATGCGATCTAATTCAAGCGTCGGGTGACCCGACACCGGTCACTAAGGGCTTATGCCCGGCTCAGGGCGACGTCGATCGCACCGACGACATCATGCACGAGCGACGTGCGGACTGTCTAAGGTGTGGCCATAGCCATTTTCCTGAGGTGTAGCCGCCGAGCGATTTCGCGGCAATCATGAGCACGGGTGCGGAGCGCCTGTATTGCTAGTTTGGAGGACTCTGAAATGACAGTTTCTGCGGCGGAACCCGCAACGGCGCTTCCGGCCATCGAGCAACGCCATCGGGATCAACGCCAGTACCCCCATGGGGTAGCCTTCATGGACGGTCAGTACCTGCGGATGTCCGAAGCTAAGGTGTCCGTCCTCGACTGGGGTTTCCTACATTCAGATGCCACTTACGATACTGTTCACGTATGGGACGGGAGCTTCTTCAGGCTGGACCTGCACTTGGATCGATTCTTACGCGGAATGGAAAAGCTCCGAATGGAGCTTCCCTACAGTCGCAGTGAAATTCAGCAAATCCTGTCGACCTGTGTCGCATTATCGGGGCACAAATCCGCCTATGTCGAAATGATCTGCACGCGCGGTGTCTCGGCCACCTTTAGCCGTGACCCCCGCCAAGCGGAGAATAGGTTTATCGCTTTCGCGGTCCCTTTCGGGTCGGTTGCCAACAAGGAGCAGCTCGAACGCGGCCTGCACGTCGCCATCAGCAATACCGTTCGCATCCCACCCAAGTCGATCGATCCGGCTATAAAGAACTATCACTGGCTCGACCTCGTGAAGGGTCTGTTCGATGCATACGACTATGGTGCTGAAACTGCGTTGATCCTGGACGTCCACGAAAACATTGCCGAGGGCCCTGGTTTCAATGTTTTCACTGTCAAGCTCGGCCGCTTGAAGACACCGGCTTTCGGCGTCCTCGCAGGCATTACCCGCCAGACCGTGTTTGATCTATGCCGCGAATTAGGTCTTGCCGTCAGCGTCGGCGATATTGGTCCCGGCGAGCTGAAGGGCGCCGATGAGGTTTTCATCACGTCCACAGCCGGTGGAATTATGTCCGTCACCAAGATTGATGATAATGTTATAGGCGACGGAAAGGTCGGCGCCGCAACGCGCCGTCTAACGGAGCTGTATTGGAAGAAGCATGCCGACCCGGCATGGTCGACGCCGGTAAACTATAAATAGCGCAATTTGCACCGTGAATACAGTGATCTCTTTCCACCTCAAAAGAACCTGTTGCGCTCCATGATTCGCGATGACCGAGTCCTTTATCAATCATCTCTCAACCCAACTCGCCGCACTGAAGTCCGCCGGCCTCTACAAATCCGAGCGGGTGATCACCTCGACGCAATCGGCCGAGATCGAGGTGGGCGGCCAGAGAGTGCTGAATTTCTGCGCCAACAATTATCTTGGCCTCGCCGATAGCGCCGACTTACGCGATGCGGCCAAGCAGGCACTCGACCGCTATGGCTATGGCATGGCGTCGGTGCGTTTCATCTGCGGCACCCAGGAGAAGCACAAGCAGCTCGAGGCGACGATTTCTGGCTTTCTCGGCATGGAGGACACGATCCTCTACGGCTCCTGCTTCGAC